>NZ_JBFUKN010000022.1:0-84762 GCF_056400845.1 Mycobacterium sp. P4_H6
GGCCACGGCGCGGGCTTTGACGTCATCGCTCAGCGTCGAAGGGCTCGACTTCGGTCGGCGTGTCCGAGGTTCGAGAACCGCAGCCGGCCCTTCGGTCTTTGCTCGTTTGCGTAACTCGTAGAACGACTTTCGTGAGATGTCATGCTCGGCACAGAACGTCGAGACCGCTCCACGGGGCGCGTCATCGGGCCACTGCGAGATCGCGAGGCGGACACGAGGATCGATGGGTTCATTGACAGCCACCCCCGCAGCTTCGGTGCAGAAGTGTCACCACCAAGACCCCTCGAAGTGTCACCGATGTCCTGATGCACAACTGTCACCGATGTCCTGATACATCACAAGATAATGTGTCGGACCCGGCTGGCATAATCGAACACATGTTCGAGACCCGGGGTGTCGCCTCCCACCTTGATGCCACCCGCGATCAACTACGGGCCGAACGTCAGGCCGTTGCGCTCAAGGTGATCGAGGCCGGCAAGTTTGCGCAGGCCAGGATGGCCGAGCTGGGTCACGCGTTCGAGGATCTCATCGTCGATGACTGGGAGTTGGTCGCCGCCGAGCTGGGTGCCGAGCTCGGGATCAGCCGCGGCCGGGCCTGCACCCTGATCACCCAGGGTCGCGACCTGCTCACCCGGCTGCCGGCCTTCGCCGCGGTCTTCGCCACCGGCGCGGTGGATCTGCGGGTGTTGCGGGTCATCCTGCACCGCACCGCCCTGATCACCGATGACGACGTCATGTCGGTCATCGATGCGCAATTGGCCGAGGCGGCACCCTCGTGGAATGCGTTGTCCGATGAGCGGATCGCCGAGCTGGTCGACTGGATGATCGTCGACGTGGACCCCGAGGCCGTACGGCGGGCACGGCAGGCGCGGAAGCAGCGTGGGATCACTGTCGAACCGGTCGGCGACGGCATGGTCGAGATTCACGGCCGCGTCGATGCCGCCAAGGGTGCAGTCTTCGATCAGGGCCTCGATGCCTTGGCGCGCACGGTGTGCCCGGATGACCCGCGGTCGTTTCAGGAGCGCCGCGCCGATGCCGTCGAGCCGCTGAGCCTCGGCGCAAAGAGCATCCCGTGCCTCTGCGGACGCGAGGATTGCCCGGCCGCAGACAACGAGGTATCCAAGGGACACATCGTGATCCATGTGCTCGCCGAACAGGCAACGGTGACCGGCGCATCGCCAAAGGCGGCGCTGATCCCCGGGTACGGCGTCGTGCACGCCGAGCAGATCCAGGAGATGGTCCCGCACGCCGAGGTGCGGCCCCTGCCCATCGCGGCCGATCTCGGCATCGAGGGCGGCTACCAACCCTCGCGCAAGCTCGCCGACTTCACCGGGTGCCGTGATCTGACGTGTCGCTGGCCCGGATGCAACGTCCCGGTCGGACGATGCGATATCGACCACACCGTGCCGTGGCCCTACGGGCCGACCCATCCGTCAAACACGAAGCTGTATTGCCGAATTCACCACCTGATCAAGACTTTCCACTGTGGTCCTGGCGGCTGGACCGATCAGCAGCATCCCGACGGGACCATCACGATCACCGCTCCCAATGGTCGTGTGTACACGACCACGCCCGACGGCGCCCTGTTCTTCCCGCAGTTCGCGGTGCGCACGGCCGAACTGTGGCCGACCACCATGCCGACGGCGAGCCCGCACCGAGCACTCGCCGCACCGAAACGCTCCCGCACCCGAGCGCAGAACCGCGCCTACCGAATAGCCCACGAGAGGGCGCTCAACCGTGCGTACCAGGAGGCCGACCCCCCGCCTTTCTAGGTGGCGGGGGATCGGCTCGACGGAGCGGAGCTACCCGGTGACCGCGATATTGGTGATATCGCCGCTGTTGCCGAGTGACTGCCAGGTCCAGTTGACCACCCGATCGGAGGTGGGCACCGATTTCACCCGCTCGATCAGCGGGAACCACGCCAGGTCTTCGGTGGCGATCCGGTTGGCCTGCTGCCAATCCGCCTTCGGGTCTTCGGCGGCGAACGCCCGCGTCACTGCGGCATTGAGTTCGGGGTTGTCGTAGGTCACCCCGTTCCAGGTGCCACCCGGCGCGAACTCCGAATCCAGCCAGCCGCCCAACGTCATCCGGGCGCTATTGCCCTGCCAGTCCGGGGTCCAGTTGGTGATCGCCAGATCCCACTGATCCAGTTTGGACTTGTCGGCAAGGAATGAGCTGAACGCGCCCCAGCCGTCACCCGGGATGGGTGTCAGTTTGACGTCGATACCTGCCCGCTTCGCCGCGGCCTGCACCGACGTGGCGATCTTCTCGAACTCGGGGGTCGTCCGGTAGGCCACGTTCACGGTCAGATTCGGCTTCCCGGCCTCGGCGAGCAATGCCTTCGCCTTCTCCGGATCACCCTTGTCTTCGGGTGTGGGATAAAGGTTCTCGTCGTTGTAGCCCACGATCGTGGAGGTCAGGATCTCGTTGCTGGGAATCGCGGCGTCCGGGCCACCCAACCCGCGCACCACGTCGGCACGGTTCAGCGCGTAGTTGAAAGCCTGGCGCACCTTGAGATCCTTGAACGCCTCCTGGGCGGGCGTCTTGGGTTCGGCCGGGTTGTTCCAGCTGACGAAGATCGCCGAGCCGCTGGCCGATTTGTGCAGGTGATCGGGATCGGTCTGCTTGTACTGTGCGATCACATTGGCCGGGTAGGCGCGGACGTACAGCGCGATGTCGGCAGTGCCGGTCTGCAGCTGCTGGGAGGCGGCGTCGGGGGAGGCCACCGTGGTGTCGAAGACGATCTTGTCGGCGTACGCCTTTCGGGGATCGCCCTCGGCGTTGTAGCCGGGAACCTTGGCCAGCGTCAGTTGCTTGCCCGGGTCGTAGGACTCGATGAAGTAGGGGCCGCTGGAGACGTAGTTCTTGCGGAACTCCAGGCTGTCGGCGTAGTACTTCGACACCACCTCCTCGGGCAGTGGGGTGACGAAGTTCAGCGTCAGGATGTCCAGGATGTCGCTGGCCGGCTGGGTGAGGGTGAGCTGTAACGTCTTGTCGTCCAGTGCCTTCAGCCCAGTGATCTCGTGGGTGTCGATGAAGTTCTTGACCGCCCCGAGATCCCCGGTGGGCACCTTGGCGAACTCGTCGGAGTATTCGGTGAAGCCCTCGAACAGCGCGTTGTAATAGGTGATGGCGCTCACCTGTGCGTTGGGGTCCGGGAAACGCTTCACCGCGTAGACGAAGTCCTGTGCGGTGATGGGCCGGGTGCTGGCCCCGGAGAAGTTGATGTCGTCACGCAGGTGGAAGGTGTAGGTCTTGCGGTCCGGGCTGATATCCCAGCTCTCGGCGAGGTCGGGCACCACCTCGGTGTCGGCGCCGATGCTCTCCTTGTTGCCGGCATAGGTGACCAGCTGGCGGGTGGTGGCCCGGATCACCTGCCAGGATTCCGCGGAGTACGCGATCAGCGGATCGAGTGCGTCGACATCGCCCACCGAGGCGACCTTCAGGGTCCCGCCGGTCAATTGGGCCGGGTCGGTCGGGGTCGGCTGTTCGGCGCCGGTGCCGCAGCCGGCGACCGCCAGCATGGCGGCCGCCGCGACGGCGACGATGGACCGTTTGGACATTCTCACGGTGACGCTCCTTTACTTGCCGCTGCGGGCGTGGGTGATGATGTCGACGACCGAGGTGGCGACGACGAAGATGACCGCGCCCAGCAGGGTGCAGCCGATGACCACGGGGGCGTCGCCGCTGTTGGCGGCACTGACGGCCAGCCGTCCGACACCGTCAAGGCCGAAGATCTGTTCGGTGATGATCGCACCGCCGAGGATCGAGGCGAATTCGATGGCCCCGAGGGTGAGAATCGGATTCAGCGCCGCCGACAGCGCATGATCGAAGTACACCCCTTGTGGGCCGACGCCTTTCGCGCGTGCCGTGCGGATGTAGTCCTTGCCGGCGACCTCCAGGACCGAGGCGCGTACCACGCGTTGGAACAGGCCGACCTGGGCGATCACCAGCGTCAGCCACGGCAGCAGGAGGTGGCGCGCCCATTCCGTCGGCGACGTGGTGAGCGCCACGTAGCCGCCGCTGGGGAAGAACTTCACCCCGGCCAGGGACAGCTGGTAGTAGCAGACGAACAGCAGGATGACGCCGGTGACGAAGGTCGGCACCGACAGGAACAGATAGGAGATCCCGGAGGTGACGGTGTCGAACCAGCCGCCGGGGCGTCGCGCGGCGTACACGCCGAACAGCACCGACAACGCGACCCAGGCCACCAGGGCGCCGACCGCCAGGCTGACCGTGACGGGTAGCTTCTCCAGGATCAGCCCGGTGACCGGACGCTGCTCGCGGTACGAATAGCCCAGGCTCGGCGGCCAATTCAACAGACCGCTCGCGGTGCCTTTAATCTCCGGGCCGTGCACGACGTAGTGCCACAGCTGTATATACCAGGGGTCGTCGAGGTGCAGGCTGCGGGTGATCGCGTCGACGGTCTCCTGGGTGGCGTTCTCCGGCGCCAGCATGCGGCCCGGATTCTGGTAGGCGATCTTGGTGAGCCCGAAGGTGATCAGCACGACCGCGAACACGGTCAGACTCATCCGGGACATCCGCCAGGCGATGAAGCGGGTCTGGGTCATGTCAGCCGACCGACCCCGGATCGAAACGGCTGCGCAGCCGGGTGCTCAGCACGTTGAAGCCGAGGACGGTGATGAACAGCGCGGTGGCGGGGGCAATGAGCATCAGTGGCTGCGGCTGGTACAGCGCGGAATCCTGCGCGTTGGCGATCATGGTGCCCCAGCTGGGTGTCGGCGCCTTGATGCCGACCCCGAGATAGGACAGCGACGCCTCGGCGATGATGTTGATCGGCAGTTGCACGGCCCAGTAGATGATGACCGTCGGCGCGATATTGGGCAGGATCTCCCGGACGATCACCCTGGTGTGCGAGCTGCCGGCCCCGACGGCCGCCAGCACAAAGGGTTTGGACTTGATCTCGATCACCGAATTGCGCACCAGGCGGGCGAAATACGTCCAGGAGAACAGCGCCACGACGCCGATCACCACGAAGACGGGATCGATCAGCGTGCTGCCCGCGGTGCCCCGGTTCAGGGTGACCACGCTCAGCGCGGTCACCAGGAACGGGAACGCCAGGGCGATATTGGTGACCTCCGAGAGCACGGCGTCGATGCGGCCGCCGAAGTAGCCGCCGACCAGACCGACGAGGACGCCGACCAGCATGGCGATGGTGGTCGCCGGGATCCCGATCCCCAGTGAGACCCGGGCACCGTAGAGGGTCCGGATGAAGACATCGCGGCCGCTGCCGTCGGCGCCCAGCAGGAAACCGTTCCCCCCGGTGATGGGCAGCCCTGCCGCGTCGAGGGTTTCGTCGGGGAACTGGTCGTTGGGTCCGTGCCCGACCAGGGCGGCGATCACCGGTGCGGCCAGCGCGGCCAGCACCACGAAGGCGACCAGCGCCGAACCGGCGACCAGGCCGGGATCGGCGAAGAAGGATCGCAGCCGGCCACAGGCGAGCGGGGGCGGCCCGGCGGCGGGCCGCATCAACAGCTGACTCATGAGGCGTGCGCCTGCACCCGGGGTACCGTGTCCAGCAGCGTACGGGTGTATGCCGATTGTGGTGCGGTGAAAACGTCTGCGGTGTCACCGGTTTCCTCGACACCGTCGGGGCCCAGCACGATGACGCGCTCGGCGATCGAGGACACCACCCCCAGGTCGTGGGTGATGAACAGAAACGCGGTCTGGTGCTCGCCGACGAGGCGACCGATGAGTTCGATGATCTCGGCCTGGGTTGTGACATCCAGGGAAGACAGCGCTTCGTCGGCCACGATCAATTGCGGGGACAGCACCAGCGCGCGGGCGATGGCCACCCGTTGGCGTTGTCCGCCGGACAGTTCGGCGGGATGGCGGTCCATCAGGATGCCGGGCAGCCGGGCGGCATCGGCCGCTTCGGCGACCTTCGGGCCGATCTGTGCGCGGTTCACCCCCTGGGCGAGCAGCGGCTCGGCCAGCGATCGCGCCACGGTACGGCGCGGGTTGAGGCTGGAGTACGGGTCCTGGAACACCAGTTGCACCGCGCGGCGGGTGGCCCTGTCCAGCGGCGGTACGCCGTCGTGTACCCCGGTCGGGTAGCGGGCACCGGCCAGCGTGATGTCCCCGGCGTCGGCGTACTGCAGGCCGGCCACGATCCGGCCCACCGTCGACTTGCCGGAGCCGGATTCGCCGACCAGGCCCACGATCTCGCCGCGGCCGATGGTGAAGTCCAACTGGTCGATGACGGTCCGGCGCTCTGCGCGCGTGCGGTCCCGGTAGGACTTGCGCAGCCCGGTCACCTGTAACAACGGCGCGCGCTCCACGGGCGACCGTCGCGCGACCGTGGTGACGTCATGCAACCGGGACGCCGCCAACAGTTCGCGGGTGTAGTCCTCCCGCGGGGAGTGAAAGATCCGGTCCCGTGGGCCCTGCTCGACGACCCTGCCGTCGCGCACCACGGCGACAGTGTCCGCGATCTGGTGCACGACACCGAGATCGTGGCTGACGAACACGATGGCGGTGCCATGATCGCGCTGCAGACGGCTGAGCAGACGCAGGATGCCGGCCTGCACACTGACATCGAGTGCGGTGGTGGGCTCATCGGCGATGATCAGCGCGGGGTTGAGCGCGATCGCGATGGCGATCATCACCCGCTGGCGCATCCCGCCGGAGAATTCGGCCGGGTAGCTGCCGTGCGCGGCCTCCGGGTCGGCGATGCCGACTTCGTCGAGCAACTCGATGACCCGGCGGCGACGGGCCCGCCGGTCACCGTAGCGGTGGATGCGCAGCACTTCGTCGATCTGTGCGCCGATGGTCTTGAACGGATGCAGATTGCTCTGCGGATCCTGGAAGACGAAACCGATGTCCTTGCCCAGTGTGCGTCGCAGTTCCCGCGGGCTCAACGCCAGCAGGTCGCGGTCCCGGAAGCGCACCGCGCCCGAAACATCGGCATCCGGGCCGAGCAACCGGGTGGCCGCGAGCAGCGAGACGCTCTTGCCGGAGCCGGATTCCCCGACGATGGCCAGTGTCTGCCCGTCCTCGACGGTGAAGCTGAAGGACTCGACGGCCCGCACGGCTCGCCGGCCGGTGGCCCGGTTTCCGGTGTGCAGGGTGACGGCGAGTTCAGTGATCTCAAACAGAGCCATCGCGCACCATCATGGGAACCATGATCCGCCAACCAGCCTGCGCGGCCACCGGTTTGGCTCAGCCGGAAGTTATTCTCCGACTCAGAAATAAATGCCGGAATGCGGTGCCTGCGCCACCGTGAACAGCTCATCGGCGGCCGCGAGCGCCGCCGCGTTGCGTACCCGCACCAGGCCGGCCAACGCCAGATCCCTCCACCGGGTGCCGCCCAGCAGTGCAGCCCCCAGCGCCGCGACGTCCGCCTCCAGATCGGCGGGGGCAGTGGTGATCTCGGACCCCTCCGCAGAGATCAGGTAGGTCGCGGTGTTCCGGGTCAGCACCGGGTCCTCGATGCGCACGGTGACGGTGCCGGTCCCGGCGTAGCTGCGTTTGCCCAGGGCGGCGGCCACATCGATCACCCGCAGCCAGGTCTCGTCCCGCAGTCCGGTGACCTGAGCCGCGCGCCGGTCGTGCAGCAGCCACGGCAGCGGGTCGTCGACCGGGGCGAGGCTGAACACCAGGCGGTCCACCAGATCGAGATCGAGCAGGAAACGCAACAGTCCCAGGTAGGCCTCTTCGGAGGGGGCGAAGAGATCATCGACGACGACGGTGCGCTGGTCGCTGACGAACCAGGCGTCCGTGTCGACCGGGTGGTAGCGCACGAATCCGGTCTCGTCCCCGGCAGGTCCTTGCACCGCAACGTATCTGGCGGCCGGGCTCGCCTCGGCCCGCAGCTGCTGGTTCAGCCACCAGGCGGCATTGCGGTCGATCGTGCCGGCGCGATTGCCACGGTTGGCCGCATAGATCCGCGGCAGCACATCCCATTCCCGACCCGGGTCGATGAGCCGCACCGGGCCACCCGGCGCAACCCCGGGACGCAGGCCCGCCCGGTCGGTGCGGACCTCGATGGTGGCCGTGCTACTGGCGACCGCGTAGCCGAATCGCTCGTAGATGGTGGCTTCGGACGCCCGCAGTGAGGCCACCACCTCACCGCGGTCGGCGATATCGCGCAGCTGGTGGCGCAGCAGTTCGCGGGCGATCCCGCGGCGGGTGTAGGAGGGCAGCACCCCGACGTGGGTGACCGCGGCATGACTGACCTTCGCCCCGCCGGGCAGGGTGAGGGTGCTGGTGGTGGAATCGGAGGTGGCGGCCAGCCGGCCGTCGACGAAGACGCCGAGGGTGCGGCCGGGCTCCAGGAGCTTGCCGATCAGGCCACGCTGCTGTTCGTTCAGCGGCGGGAAGCCGATCATCGCGGTGCGGAAGATGTTGCCCGCCTCGATGAGTTCGTCATCGGTGGTCAGTACCCGGATGTCAGGTGTCTCGCCGCTCACCGGCGCGACCGTACCTCGAGTGCGTCGCGGTACCGGGCGGCCGGGTGGTCGTCGCGCACCCGGGTGTGCCCGTACAGGCGTTCGCGCAGAGTGGCGTGCCCGGTCGGTCTGGGTCGCAACCGGCCGCGCCGGTCCAATTCGGGGACAACGAGTTCGGCGAAGTCCCGGTAGCTGTCCGGGTTGACGATGTGGATGAGATTGATGCCGTCGGTACCGGTGTCGGCGAGCCAGGTCTCGAGCTCGTCGGTCACGGCGCCCGGGGTGCCCACCAGCGTGTGGGACCGGCCGAAGCCGGTTTCGGGCGCCAGGGCCTGGCGCAGTGTCCAGTTCCGGTCGGCGCCGGCGAACATGCTCAGCAGCGAGCGGTTCGAGTCGGTGTGATGGTGGCCGATCGGGCTGTCCAGGTCCTGGCCGGAGAAATCCACCCCGGTGCTGGCCGAGTAGTGGGCCAGCGCACCCTCGACGCTGAAATAGCGCTGATAGTCGGCGAGTTTGGCCCGCGCGCCGGCCTCGGTGTCGTCCACCACCACCGACAGCGCGCTGACGAATTTCAGTGAACCGGGGTCGCGGCCCTGCTCGGCGGCCAGCGATCTGATGGCGTCCACGTTGCGTCGAATGCCGGGTGCATCGGCCCCGGCGACGAACACCGTCTCGGCGTGCCGGGCGGCGAACAGTTGACCGCGCGGGGAACCGCCGGCCTGGAAGAGCACCGGGGTGCGTTGCGGACTCGGCTCGGACAGATGGGCGTCGGGGACGGTGAAAAACCGTCCGTGATGCCCTATTCCGTGCACCTTGGCCGGGTCGGTGTAGACGTCGCGGGCGTGGTCCCGCACGACGGCATCGTCCTCCCAGGAGCCCTCCCACAGCTTGTAGGTGACATCGAGGAACTCGTCGGCGCGCTCGTAGCGTTCGTCGTGCGGGATCTGGCGGTCCAAGCCCAGGTTTCGCGCGGCGCTCTCCAGCTGCGAGGTCACCACGTTCCACGCGACCCGGCCCCTGGTCAGGTGATCCAGCGTGCTGAACTTGCGGGCCAGCAGATAGGGATGCTCATAGGTGGTGGACACGGTGATCCCGAATCCCAGGTGCGATGTGCTCGCCGCCATGGCCGACACCAGCAGCAGCGGGTCGCTCACCGGCGACTGGGTGCCGGTGCGCAGCGAGGCGTCGGCGTTGCCACCGTGGGTGTCAAGCAGCCCGAGGGCATCGGCGATGAACAGGGTGTCGAACCGGCCGTCGTCGAGGATGCGGGCGAGTTCGGTCCAGTATTCGATGGTGTTGTAGCGATGCGTCTGATCCCGGGGGTGCCGCCACAATCCGTAGTTCACGTGCGAGACGGCATCCATCGAGAATGCGTTGAGCACGACGGGTTCGGGTGCCGCCATCAGGATGCGGCGGGGACGGACACCGCGCGACGGCGGCCGATCAGGTCTCCCCATGCGGCGAAGGCCTCGTCATGGCCGCCCGAGGACGCGCCGCGGGCCAGCGCCGCCAGTCCGGTGGCGATCCCGCCGATGCCGATTCCGGTGTGGTTGACCACCTCGACGAGTTCCTCGAACGCCGCCTGCTCCGAGCAGCCACGCAACCCGACCAGAATGCCGACGGCGACGTCGATCTCCCGACGCGATGTGTGTTCTCCGGCGCGATAACTCATGCCGCCAATGGTGCGCGCCACCGGTCTGCCCGCCGATACTTTGGCGCGAGCAGACGCAAATGGCCAGAGGTCAGGCAGAGCCCTCCGCGATGCGGCGGACCGCGTCGATGAACACGTCGATCTCGTCGAACGTGTTGTAGAACGCGAACGACGGCCGCACCGTGGCCTCCAAGCCCAGACGGCGCAGGATCGGCTGGGCGCAGTGATGCCCGGCCCGCACCGCGATGCCCTCGGCGTTGAGTGCCTTGCCGACCTCCAGGGGTTCGTGGCCGGCCAGCACGAAGGACAGCACGCTGGCCTTCTCCTCGGCGGTCCCGACGAGCCGGACCCCGGGAATGGCGGCCAACCGCGGCGTGGCGTACTCCAGCAGGGCGTGCTCGTGGGCGGCGATGCGTTCGATCCCGATCTTCTCCACGTACCGAATCGCCTCACCCAGCCCGACGGCGTCGGCGATGTTGCCGGTGCCGGCCTCGAACTTGTTCGGGATGCCTTGGTAGATGGCACGATCCAGCGTGACGTCGGCGATCATGTTGCCGCCGCCCTGCCATGGTGGGGTCTCCTCGAGTGCGTCCTCGGTGCCGTAGAGCACGCCGATCCCGGTGGGCCCGAAGATCTTGTGCCCGGAGAACACGAAGAAGTCCGCCCCGAGCGACTGCACATCGATCGGGATGTGCGGTATCGACTGGGCGCCGTCGATGAGCACCCGGGCGCCGTAGCGGTGCCCGAGTTCGACGATCTTCTCCACCGGGGTGACCGTGCCCAGCGCATTGGAGACCTGCGTGGCGGCGACCAGCTTCGTCCTGGGCCCGAGCAGTTTCTCGAACTCGCCCAGCAGCAGGTTGCCGGCGTCGTCGACCGGGGCCACCTTCAGCACCGCTCCGGTGCGCTGCGAAAGCAGTTGCCAGGGAACGATGTTGGCGTGGTGCTCCAGGTGAGTGATGACGATCTCGTCGCCGGGACCCAGATGCTTGCCACCCCACGAGTACGCCACCAGGTTGATCGCCTCGGTGGTGCCGCGCACGAAGATGATCTGCTCGGTCTTCGGTGCCCCGATGAACCGGCGCACCGCTTCGCGGGCATCCTCGTACGCGTCGGTGGCCCGCGCCGCCAGCTCGTGCGCCGCCCGATGGATGTTCGAATTCTCGTGCGCATAGAAGTACGCCAACCGGTCGATCACCGCCTGCGGCTTCTGGGTGGTCGCCGCGTTGTCGAACCAGATCAGCGGTTTGCCGTTGACGGTCTCGCGCAGGATCGGGAAGTCGGCGCGGATTGCGTCGACATCGAAGATCTCGTGGTCATCGCGCAGCTTCGGCACGGGCGGGGAAGCGTTCTCCGGGCCGGACAGGAAGTAGTAGCTGTCGCCGTCCTGCGACGCGGGCGCGGCACCCGTCCACCCCAGATGCGGGACATCGGGCACGGTTCCCGGCCAGGTGGGTGCCGACCCATGCGGCGACGGGGGAGCGGACGGCGGAGCCGCCAACACACCCGGTGCTGTCGGCACGAGCCCCTTCGGGACCGCGAACGCCTCCAGGCCACCGAACGGCGACACCGGACTCGCGGCGTTCCCGCGCGGCGCCACCGCAGCGACGCCCGGCGGAATGCCTTCGGGCCCAGGCGAAGTCGGTGCCGGAATGTTGACCTCCGGTACCGACACGAATTGGGCCGGGGTGCCCGGATGGGCGGCGCCCGCGGCGGTGGAACCCGCGGAGGTCGCCGTCGTGACGTCCGGGGCCACGCCGCGCGGGGCCACCTGGGTGGTCGCCGGCGGGCTGTCCGGACCGGGCCGGATGCTCGTCGCGAACAGCTGGGAGGCCAGCGCCGACAGTTCGGCTTCGCTTATCGGCAGGTCACTTTCGGCATCCAGCGAGCGGTACTCGTGCTCACTTGTACTCATGGAAGTGGTCCACTCCGACGTCCTCGAGGACCGCCAGCGCATCGTCGGTCAGCACGGCCAGCGACGAATACAGCGTGACCAGGTAGGACGCGATGGCCGACCGGTTGATGCCGGTGAACCGCACCGACAGACCCGGCGCCTGCTCGCCGACCAGGCCGGGCTGGAACAGGCCGACCACGCCCTGGCGTTCCTCGCCGGTACGGACCAGGATGAACTTCGTCTTGCCGTCGATCACGGGCACCTTGTCCGAGGGCACGATCGGGATGCCACGCCAGGTGATGAACTGGGCGCCGAACAGGCTGACCACTGGCGGCGGCACACCGCGCCGGGTCGCTTCCCGGCCGAACGCGGCCACCCCGAGCGGGTTGGTCAGGAAGAAGGCCGGCGTCTTCCACACCTTGGTGATCAGCGAATCGAGATCGTCGGGGGTGGGGGTGCCGCCGAGGGTCTGGATGGTCTGCTCCGGGGTGACCTGCGAGAGCAGGCCGTACTCCGGGTTGTTCACCAGTTCGGATTCCTGGCGTTCCTTGATCGTTTCGATGGTCAGCCGCAGCTGCTGGGCAACCTGGTCGTGCGGGCTGGAGTAGAGGTCCGAGACCCGGGTGTGCACATCGAGCAGGGTGGAGATGGACCGCAGCGTGTACTCGCGCGGGCTCGTCTCGTAGTCGACGTAGGTCTCGGGCAGCGGGTCGTCGGTGCCTGCGCCCTCATCCGCATGGATCGCCACCCGGTCGGGGTTGACGACCCGGTTCACCCGGTAGATACCGGCCTCGACGGGCACCCAGCTGAGCAGGTGCAGGAGGAAGCGCGGGGTGATGGTGGAGAGCTGGGGAACGGTCTTCGTGGCGTTGGCGAGTTGCCGTGCAGCGGCATCGCCAAGCGCCTGAGATTCGTTCTGGGCAGACGTCATGGTGCTACCTCCGACGGGTTTCTGTTGTGTGGTGCGGCGGCCACGATACGGCCTGAAAACGATCGGCACAGCCTTAGCGCGCACCGCGAACCGAAAGCGCTCGGGCTGGTGTTTCGGCGGACTTGACGTATGGTGGCCGCATGGCTCACGACGGATCTCAGCGCGCCGCATTCGCGCGCTGCCTCGTGATGCATTGTTGTTGTTGTTGATTTTCTGACGCCGGCCCTCTGCGTTTCTGCCCGCCCTTCTCTGGCGGTGTGCGGAATACGCGCTGCTCACAGCCTTCAGAAAGCCAATTGCAATGCCTGCTCTTGCTCTGCACACCCCCGCCCGCATCCCGGTCACGGTTCGCCGCTCGGTGCGCCGCACCGCTGACATCCCCCGGATGACGAGGTACCGCGGCGGTACCTACTCGTCGACGGTGGACACCGTGGTGTTCGCCGACGGCAGCACCGCCCGCACCGATCTCATCCGGCTCAACCCGAATATCGACGCATATTCGCTGGATTTCGCGGGCGTGGCGCCGACCCGGCCGTCGCGGTACCGGCCGGCCAACTGGTCCGCGGTGCCCAATGCGTCGGCCCGTGCGTACGAGGCGGAGGTGGACTGGATCATCCGTAATTCGTTCCCGACGCTGGGCACCGCCGAGTTGAGCCGCCGGGTGCGCGCCGCCGGGCATCTGAGCGGGCAGGCGCACCTTGCCGACCATGAGGCGATCGCCGCCACCCAGGCCGCCATCTGGCATTTCACCAACGGTCTGGAGTTGGACAACCGCCCACTCGACGTTCCGGTGTCCACCGTCGCAGCGCCGGGCAGCATCACCTTCGAATTCGACGGTGAGCCCCAAATAGCCAGCTATACAGTGCAATTGGGTGCCGAGACGGCCGTCTCGCTGGTGTTGCAGAAGTCGGTGGACGGCGTGCGGTGGCGCGATGTCGCGGCCTCGGGTCTCAATGTGCCCGCCGGTCGGGGTCGCCACCGGCGCAGCCTCGGCTACGGCACCACCACGTCGGAGGCCCGGCCCGGCCGGGCGCAGCGCGGCTACCGTTTCTATCGCCTGCAGTTGGGTTCCGAGGCGTGCCTCGGCAAGGGAGTCGACATCGACGAGGTGACGTTCACGCTGCACGGGGCTCGTCGCTACCGCAACGCCGAGCGGGTAGTCGCGTTGTATGACCACCTGGTCGCCGGCGCGCGCGCGGCGCGCCGGCTCACCGTGGTGCCACGGCTGACGGCCGACCGCGCCGTCGTCGACGCCGCGGGCATCGCCGGCCCGTTCGGATTTCACGCCACCGATGCCGCCGCGCTGACCGCATCCGCCGGAACGATCGTCGACGCCGACGGTGCGCCGATCACCTGGCCGGTGACCCCCGGGAGCGACATCTATCTGCGCGGGCAGCTGCCGGGCGCGCCCGTGACGATCACCGCGAGCATTCCCGCCGCCGGTGACGGCTTCGGCGGGCGGGTCATCACCGGCGTGGCCCATGACGATGAGCGGCTGACGCCGGTCGCACTGGCCACGCCCGCACCGACCGTCATCGACTTCGAGATCACGCTCGCGGCGCGCTGATCCGACCTGTCAGGCCGGCGCGTTCGCGGGCTGGAAGACGCCGGTGCTGTCGGCCTCTTCCTCGGCGCGGATGACGTGCACCACCGCGTTGATCAGCGCCAGGTGGGTGAACGCCTGCGGGAAGTTGCCCAGGTGGCGTCCGGTGCGGGGCTCGATCTCCTCGGCGTAGAGGTGCAGCGGGCTGGCGAACGACAGCAGCCGCTCGCACAACCGTTTGGCCCGGCTGACCTCACCGATCTCGACCAGCGCGGACACCAGCCAGAACGAACAGATGGTGAAGGTGCCCTCCTCGCCGGACAGGCCGTCATCGGTCTCGTCGGTCCGGTAGCGCAGCACCAGCCCGTCCTCGGTGAGTTCCTCGGCGATGGCCAGCACGGTGGCCCGAATGCGCGGATCGTCAGACGGCAGGAACCGGGTGAGCACCGCGAGCAGCAGGGACGCATCGAGTGCGTCGTCGCCGTAGCGCTGGGTCAACACGCCGCGGGCGTCCACGCCGTGGGCCAGGATGTCGGCCTGGATCTCCTCGGCGATCTTGCCCCACTGCTGGGCGTAGCTCTTCTCACCCTGCAGCTCGGCCAGTTTGGCCCCGCGGTCCAGCGCCACCCAGCACATGATCTTGCTGGAGGTGAAGTGCTGCGGTTCGCCGCGCACCTCCCAGATGCCGCGGTCGGGTTCGCGCCAGTGCTTGATGGCCTCCTCGACCTGATTCTTCAGGATCGGCCACAGCGCCTCGGGCATCTGCTCACGCGACTTGGCATGCAGATACACCGAATCCAGCATGGTGCCCCAGATGTCGTGCTGCATCTGGTTGTACGCGCCGTTGCCGATCCGTACAGGCCGGGAGTTGTCATAGCCGGACAGGTGGTGCAGTTCCTCTTCGACCAGGCTGCGTTCCCCACCCACGCCGTACATCACCTGCAGCGGGTGCCGATCGCCGTTGGTGGCCCCGGACACGTCGGCGATGAACGAGAAGAAATCGTCGGCCTCACGGTCCAGCCCGAGCGTGTACAGACCCCACAGCGCGAAGGTGGAATCACGTATCCACGAATAGCGGTAGTCCCAGTTGCGTTCTCCCTGAGGGGTTTCCGGCAGCGACGTGCTGCTGGCCGCCAGCAGGGCGCCGGTCGGGGAGTACACCAGGCCCTTCAGCGTCAGCGCGCTGCGCTGCAGGTAGGCCCGCCACGGATGGTCGGGGAAGTCACCGATGTTGATCCACTGCCGCCACGACTCACTGGTCTTCCACATCTTGTCCGCGGCCTCTTCGAAATTCTGCGGCGCAGGGTGTTTGGACCAGCTCAGTGCCACGAACACCTTGTCGCCCTCGGTGAGCCGGGTGCGGGCGCGGGCCTCGTGGCCCTCCAGGCCGATGCGCAGGTTGGTGGTCAGCCGCAGCGTCGGATTGGCCTCGGGATCCTTCCTGGCGCGCGCGATCGCCTCCCCGTAGGCCGAGGAGGAGTACTCCCAGGTGGCCGGACTGCGGCCGTAGTCGAAGTTCGGCTCGCAGCTCATCACCAACTCGACGGTGCCGCTGACGCAGCGCACGGTGCGCAGCAGGATGTGTTCGGCATCCCAGTCGGTGGGGGTGCGGCGGTGGGTGCGTGAGCGCGTCTCGGTGTCGTGCCAGGGACCCATCACCAGCGCGTCCCGCACGATCATCCAGCCGGTATGGGTCTGCCAGGTGGTCTCCATGATGAGACTGCCGGGCAGGTAACGCCGCGCCGAGGGCACCGAGACGCCGTACGGGCTCAACTTGAAGTGACCGGCGCCACGGTCCAGGATGGCGCCGAAGACGCTGGGCGAATCGGGGCGAGGCACGCACATCCATTCCACTGCTCCCGCCGACGAGACCAGGCAGGTGTTCTCGCAGTCGGACAGGAACGCGTAATCCGCAATGGGCGGGAACGGATTTCGCAGGGCTCCGGACGGGGCGTAGGCGATGGGAGCCGATGCCGTGAACGGCGTCGGCGTCGGATCGTGCTTGGTGTGTTCCAGAACCATGTCGCCCATCATGGGTGCAGAATCCGCCGCCGTCTAGTCGCCGGGACCCAGGTGTCAGCGCCGGGCGAACGCCGGTATGTGCTCCGGTAACGGGCCGATCGCCACGCCGTAACCGATGATCCTGCGCAGCAGCGGAACCCGGCCGACCACACGCACGGCGGCCGGTGCCTGCACCGGGGCGCCCTCGGTGACTGCGACGGCGATCACCCGGTTGTGCACGGTCTTCTGCGCGGCCTGCACCAGCGCGGTGGGCAGCCACCTGCGAATCTGCACGCGCCGCAGCTGGCGCGTCGTCACCGCACCGGAACGCAACGGGGCGGCGAGCAGGCGAGCGGCCGCCACGGCGTCGGCGACCGCCAGATTGATGCCCACCCCACCGACCGGTGACATCGCGTGTGCGGCGTCACCGATGAACAACAACCCGTCGGCGTACCAGCGCCTCAACCGATTCAACTGCACATCAAGCAGTTTCACGTCATCGAAGGAGGTGACCGAGTCGATCCGGTCGGCGATCCAGGGCACCACCGCGGTGACCCGCCGGTGCAGTGACTCGATACCCTCGGAGCGCAGCCGCTGATCGGATCCCTTCGGGATGACGAACGCGCACTGGAAATAGTCGCCGCGGTCGATCATGGCCACCACGTGGCCGGCCCCCATCGCGCCGGCAAGGCCTGCCGGGTCGGCCTCGGTGCGCGGCACCCGGAACCACCACACATCCATCGGGGCGCCAAAACTCCTGGGCACCAATCCCATTGTCGATCTCAGTGTCGAATCCCGGCCGTCGCAGGCCACCGTCAGCGGGGCATGGAGCTCGCGTTCGGTGCCGTGCTCATCGCGGTAGCGCACGCCGCACACCCGGCCGGACTGGCGCAGCGGCCCGAGCACCTCGCTGTGGCGCAGCAGCGTGAAGGTCGGCTCCTGTTGCGCCGCTCGGGCGAGCAACTCCAGGAAATCCCATTGCGGCACCAGCGCTATGTGTTGGTGTGCGCCGGGCAGGTGGCGCAGGTCGACCTCGACCGGGACTCCCTGCACCGAGAGCCGCAGCGATTCGATCAGCCGGTGCGGTAGCGCGGCGAAGCGATCACCGAGCCCGAGTTCGTCGAGCAGGCGCAGGGTGCTGGCGTGCACGGTGTCGCCGCGGAAATCGCGCAGGAAATCGGCATGCTTTTCCATCACGGTGACGTCGACTCCGGCCCTGGCCAGCAGCAGGCCCAGCATCATCCCGGCCGGCCCGCCGCCGACGATCACGCATCCGGTGGACATGACTACATGGTGGCACCGAATGCGGCCGCACTACTGTGGTTCTCGTGGGTGGATTCCTGAGCTGGTGGGACGGCGTCGAGCTGTGGCTGTCCGGGCTCGGTTTCGTTGCCCAAACCGCGGTCGTGATGCCGGTCGTGCTGGTGTTGGCCTATGGGATCGCCGTGGTCCTGGACGGCGCGCTCGGAAACGGCATCCGGCTGCTACGCCGGGCGCTGCACAAGAACGAGGAGCCTTTGTGAACCAGATGCCGCGGTCGCGGGTGACGCTGGCGCTGGTCGCCCTGCTGGTCCTGGTGGTCATCATGTGGCTGCTGGCGCGCTGAGTTCGTCGATCACCGCGACAGCCCGGACCATGTGCCCCCATCAGGCAGTCTTCGTCAATTCTGGTACTCTTCCGGCCATGCACGCAGCGACCGGCAACAAGAGCGGCCATATCTTGGCCCTCATTGCCGTGGGTTTTTCCGCTGTTGCTGATGTCTGTTGTTGTCGCTGACACCACACCCGTCTGCGGTTTGGCGTTGGTAGCGGCACCTGATTGCGTCGCGCACTGATCCATCACCCTTCCGTATGCACGGGCAGCCCCGCCCCGTATCCCGCCCCGGAAAGGTTCTCAATGCGCAACATCCTCACCTCCACCAAACGCTGGAGCGCGCTCACCGCTCTTGCGCTGTCCACCACGCTCGTCGCAGCGTGTGGCGGCGGTGCCAGCGATGTCGCCGGTGAGGGGAACTCTGCCGACGCCGACACCACGCTGACCCTGGTGGCCTACGCGGTGCCGGAACCGGGCTGGTCGAAGGTCGGACCGGTGTTCGCCGGTACCGAAGAGGGCAAGGGCGTCGGTGTCACCGCGTCCTATGGCGCGTCGGGCGATCAGTCCCGCGGCGTGGAGTCCGGTAAGCCCGCCGATGTCGTCAACTTCTCCGTCGAACCCGACATCACCCGGCTGGTGAAGGCCGGACTGGTCGACGAGGACTGGAACTCCGGTGTCCAGAAGGGCGTGCCGTTTGGGTCTGTGGTCAGCCTGGCCGTCCGCGAGGGCAACCCCAAGAACATCCGCGACTGGGATGACCTGCTCAAGCCCGGCGTGGAGGTCATCACGCCCAGCCCGCTGAGCTCGGGCTCGGCGAAGTGGAACCTGCTGGCGCCGTACGCGGCCAAGAGCAACGGCGGCCAGGATCACGCCGCGGGTATCGCGTTCGTGCAGGAACTGGTCAGCCAGCACGTCAAGCTGCGTCCCGGTTCGGGCCGCGAGGCCACCGACGTCTTCCGGCAGGGCACCGGCGATGTGCTGCTCGCCTATGAGAACGAGGCACTGCACTACGACCTGGAGTACGTGACGCCCCCGCAGACCTTCAAGATCGAGAACCCGGTCGCCGTCGTCAACACCAGCAAGCACCTGGACAAGGCCACCGAGTTCGTGAACTTCCAGTACACCCCGGAGGCGCAGAAGGTGTGGGCCGAGGCCGGTTTCCGGCCCGTCGATCCCACGGTCGCCGCCGAGTTCGCCGACAAGTTCCCGGCACCGGAGAAGCTGTGGACCATCGCAGATCTCGGTGGCTGGTCCAAGGTCGACGGCCAGCTGTTCGACAAGGAGAACGGCGAGGTCACCAAGATCTACAAGCAGGCCACCGGTTAGACGACGACAGCGAGAAGCGAAGCGGATCGCGCATGACGGTTAGCACCAACCCCGAGGCGAGTCGCCCGGAGCTTTCTCCGGGCGACCCGTCTGCGCGGCGGCGGTTACCGCGGCGGGCCAACGCAGCCACCCTGCAGGTCGGGGTGGCCGTGTTGTGGCTCTCGCTGATCGTGCTGCTGCCCCTGGCTGCCATCGTGCTGACCTCGGCCGAGGGCGGCTGGAGCGCGTTCTGGTCGGCGGTGAGCTCGCCGTCGGCGCTCGCGTCGTTCCGGGTGACGCTGACCATCTCGATCGGCGTCACGGTGGTCAACGTGATCTTCGGACTGCTGATCGCCTGGGTCCTGGTCCGCGACGACTTCCCGCTCAAACGCGTGGTGGACGCCATCATCGATCTGCCGTTCGCGCTGCCCACCATCGTGGCCAGCCTGGTGCTGCTCTCGCTGTACGGACCCGGCAGCCCGGTGGGCATCCACATCCAGCACACCTCGTGGGGTGTGGCGCTGGCACTGGCCTTCGTGACGCTGCCGTTCGTGGTCCGCGCCGTGCAGCCGGTGCTGCTGGAACTCGACCGCGAGGTCGAGGAGGCGGCGGCCTCGCTGGGCGCCAACAGCGCGACGATCTTCCTGAAGGTCATCCTGCCCGCGCTCGCCCCGTCACTGCTGTCGGGTGCGGGGCTGGCGTTCTCCCGGGCGATCGGAGAGTTCGGTTCCATCGTGCTGATCGGCGGGGCCATTCCCGGCGAGACCGAGGTGTCCTCGCAGTGGATCCGGACCCTCATCGAGAACGATGACCGGGTCGGTGCGGCGGCCATCTCGATCGTGCTGCTGCTGATCTCGTTCGTGGTGCTGTTCGTCCTGCGGTACTTCGGTGCGCGGGCGGCCAAACGGGAGGAGTCGGCCCGATGACGCTGTCCCGTTCCACCCGGCTGATCCTGCGGGTCATCGCATCGCTGTACATTTTCGCGCTGCTGGTCGTCCCGTTGGGCGCGATCCTGTGGCGCGCACTCGCGCCCGGGCTGGGGGAGTTCGTTGCCTCCATCTCCACACCCGCTGCGCAGTCCGCCCTGTCGCTGTCGCTGCTGGTGGTAGCCATCGTGGTGCCGCTGAACGTCATCTTCGGTGTGCCGACGGCCATCGTGCTGGCGCGGCGGAAGTTCCGCGGCAAGAACGCGTTACAGGCCGCGATCGATCTGCCCTTCGCGGTGTCGCCGGTGGTCATCGGTGTCGCGCTCATCGTGCTGTGGGGCAGTGCCGGACTGTTCGGCTTCGTGGAGAACAGCTGGGGCTTCAAGATCATCTTCGGCTTCCCGGGCATCGTGCTGGCCAGCCTGTTCGTCACGATCCCGTTCGTCATCCGGGAAGTCGAGCCGGTGCTGCATGAGGTGGGTACCGACCAGGAGGAAGCGGCGGCCACCCTGGGCGCCAACTGGTGGCAGACGTTCTGGCGGATCACCTTGCCGTCGATCCGGTGGGGCCTGACCTACGGGGTGGTGCTCACGGTTGCGCGCACGCTCGGCGAGTTCGGTGCGGTGTTGATGGTGTCGTCCAACCTGCCCGGCCAGTCGCAGACGCTGACCCTGCTGGTGCACGACCGCTACACCCTGGGTAACCCGTACGGGGCCTACACCATTTCGGTGGTGCTGATGGCGGTGGCGCTCATCGTGCTGGTGGCCCAGATTTTGTTTGACGTCCAGCGTTCGCGTGTCAAGACTGAGGACTGAAGGAGATCAGAGATGAGCGAAACCGCCATTTCGGTGACCGGCGCGAACAAGCATTACGGCGAGTTCGCGGCCCTGGACAACATCGACTTCGTGGTGCCCAAGGGCTCGCTGACGGCGCTGCTGGGACCCAGCGGCTCGGGTAAGTCGACACTGCTGCGTGCCATCGCCGGCCTGGATCAGCCCGATACCGGGTCGATCACCATCAACGGACGCGATGTGACGGGTGTACCGCCGCAGAAGCGCGGTATCGGTTTCGTCTTCCAGCACTACGCCGCGTTCAAGCACCTCACGGTCCGCGACAACGTCGCGTTCGGCCTGGCGATCCGCAAGAAGCCCAAGAGTGAGATCAAGGAAAAGGTCGACAACCTGCTCGAGGTGGTCGGTCTGGCCGGATTCCAGAACCGCTACCCGGCCCAGCTGTCCGGCGGGCAGCGTCAGCGCATGGCGCTGGCCCGCGCCCTGGCCGTCGACCCCGAGGTGCTGCTGCTCGACGAGCCGTTCGGTGCGCTGGACGCCAAGGTCCGTGAGGATCTGCGGGCCTGGCTGCGCCGGCTGCACGACGAAGTCCACGTCACCACGGTGCTGGTCACCCACGATCAGGCCGAGGCGCTCGACGTGGCCGACCGGATCGCGGTGCTCAACAAGGGCCGCATCGAACAGGTGGGCTCACCGACCGAGGTCTACGACTCGCCGGCCAATCCGTTCGTGATGTCCTTCCTCGGCACCGTGTCGCTGCTCAACGGAATCCTGGTGCGCCCGCACGACATCCGGGTCGGGCGCAACCCGGACATGGCCATCGCCGCGGGCGACGGCACCGCCGAGACGACTGGGGTGACCAAGGCCGTCATCGACCGGATCGTGACGCTGGGCTTCGAGGTGCGGGTGGAACTCACCAGCGCGGTCAACGGCACGCCCTTCACCGCCCAGATCACCCGCGGCGACGCCGAGGCGCTCGGCCTGCGGGCCGGCGACACGGTGTACGTGCGGGCCACCCGGGTGCCGCCGATCGCCGGGGAACTGCAGAGCGCCGAGGTGCGCGCCGAGGCACTCACCTAGCAGGGTGCCACCCGGTCGGCCCACGGCAGCGCCTCCTCGAGCTGGGCGGCCAGCCGGATCAGCAGGGCCTCACCGGCCAGCGGCGCCACGAACTGGACGCCGAGTGGAAGCCCGTCGGTGGTCCAGTGCAGGGGCAGGCTGATCGCCGGGCGTCCGGTGAGGTTGGCCAGCTGCGTATAGGGCACCCAGCCGAGATTCTTGTCGACCATGTCGTCGACGATCGTGGTGTGGCGCAACAGCTTTGCGGTCCGGGTCCGCAGCAGCAGGTCGGCTCCGCGCGCCAGGGCGGCGGGCAGCTCGAATTCGCCGATCCTGGGCGGCGGGGTCGCCAGGGTGGGCGTGAGCAGCAGGTCATAATTCTCGAAGTAGGCGCTCAGCCTGCGGGTGTGTTCGTGGCGGCGCTGCACCGCGTCGACGTAGGCGACGCTGCTGGTCGCCCGCCCCAACGCGGCCATGATGAGGGTGTCGCGTTCGAAGGCGTCATCGCCCGCACCGGACAGGCGTTTGGCCTCGTCGACCTCCCACGCGACGTAGACGAACCAGGTCAGCAGGAACTCGCGGGCCAGCTGGGCGTCGTCGAACGGTGCGGTGGGGAGTTCCTCGACGTGGTGACCGAGATCGGTCAGCACCCGGATGGCCGTATCGACCGCCGCGTACGCCTCGCGATGCGGTTGCGGCGTGATCGCCGAGGGCACCCGGACACCGATCCGCAGCGTGCCTGGATCCTGCCCGACGACGGAGGCGTACGCCGCCTCGGCCGGCGCCGGGGTGTAGGGCCCGAACGGTTCGCCGCCGGCGATGACGTCGAACATGGCCGCGGTGTCGCGGACGGTGCGGGACACCACGCCCTGGACCGCGGCGCCGTGCATGGATTCCGAGTGGCCGGGACCCATCGGCGTGACCCCGCGGCCGGGTTTGAGACCGACCAGTCCGCAGCAGGCGGCCGGGATACGGGTCGAGCCGCCACCGTCGTTGGCGCCCGCGCACGGGACGATGCCGGCGGCGACCGCGGCCGCCGAACCGCCCGAGGAGCCACCGGGTGTCCGGTCGAGGTCCCACGGGTTGCGGGCGGGCCCCCAGAGCACCGGTTCGGATATCGCCTTGGCGCCGAACTCGGGCAGGTTGGTCTTGCCGAAGATCACCAGCCCGGCGTCGATCCAGCGCTGCACCACCGTGGCGTGCTCGGCGGCGGGAGTGCCGGCCAGGGACCGCGAGCCCGCGGAGCTGGGTAGCCCGGCATAGTCCTGGGCGAGGTCCTTGATGAGGAACGGCACACCGGCGAACGGTCCGGTCAGATCGTCCGACGGTGTGGCGGGGACATCGCGGACGATGGCGTTGATCTTCGGGTTGACCTCCGCTGCGCGCTCCCGGGCCAGCGTCAGCAGTTCGGCGGCCGATATCTGCTTGTCGGCGACCAACTTCGCCAGACCGGTGGCGTCATGACTGCGGTACTCGTCGAACCTCATGGCGTCAGATTAGGCGAGCAGCCCCTCAGTTACTTGTGCTTGCAAGTTCCTGCGGGGACGCAGCCGGCGTCGTCTCGGTCCATCCGGGCGGCTGCAGCAGATAGCCGACCCGCGCCCGCCAGGTCTTGGCCCGCCACACGTCGCGGACCATCAGGGCGAACTCGTGGAAATTCACCTTGATGGGGTTGTAGGTGTCGATGTTGTGGGTCAACCCGTAGCGGACCTGCTCGGCCTCGTGGGCGTAGCTGTTGAACAGCCGGTCCCAGATGATCAGGATGCCACCGTAGTTCTTGTCCAGGTAGGGGTTGTTGGAGCCGTGGTGCACCCGGTGGTGTGATGGTGTGTTGAAGACGAATTCGATTGCTGGGTGCAGCTTTCCGATGCGTTCGGTGTGCAGCGGATATTGGAACAGCAGCACGATCGCCTGCGAGAGGAAGATCATCCACACCGGCACGCCGATCAGTGCGAGCGGAATGTAGACCACCGATGTCAGGAAGCGTCCCGGAATCAGCCACGGCAACCGCACCGCGGTGGACATGTTGAAGTGCTGACTGGAGTGGTGCACGCTGTGCGCCGCCCAGAACAGCCGCACCCGGTGCTGCATCCGGTGCTGGGCGTAGTAGCCGAGGTCGGCCCCGATGACGGCCAGCACCCACACCCACCAGTCCGATGCGGACAGTGAGATCGGGGCCAGCATCGCGGCGAGCACCACGATGGGCAGCTGGATGAAGTCCTCGACCAGGTTGGCGAATCGGCCCAGCCCGTAGACGCCCAGGCTGGCGAACGTATCGCGGGCGGAGAAACCCACGCGCCGAGGGCTTTCCGTGGTACCTCCGGCGCGACGCTCGCGGCGGCGCTCCAGGTGGTCGCCGAGGAACTCGATACCCAGCAGCAGCAGGAACGCCGGGATCGCATACAGCCCGATGTTGCCGATCCATTCCATGTCAGCGGGTCTCTTCCGTCTTGCGGGGCATGCCGGCGATCTGCCAGCGCAGGGCCTGGCCGAACATCTCCTCGGTGACGCGTTCCGGTTCGATGCGGCGTTGCCGGATCAGGCCGCCGAACATGGCGAGGGTGGTGGTGGCGAAATCGTCGATGGAGATCGCCTCGACGTCGACGCCGTTGCGGTCCAGCATCTCGGTGAGGATGCCGCGCACCGCTTCCAGGGTCTTCGCCGAGGATGCCGCCTCGATCCGCATGAGTTCGGGATTGCGGACCGCGTGCAGCCAGAACTCGGTGCGCAGCACGGCGACGTCGATCTCCTTGTCCGCCATGGCGATCAGCATGGCGCCCAGTGCGCGCATGGGGTCCGCCTCTTCGGCTCGCGCGTCGCGGATGGCCTGGGCCACCTCACTCATCCGGTCGACGGCGCGGTCGGTCATCAGCGTGGCGAAGAGTTGTTCCTTGTTGGTGAAGTTCGAGTAGACCGCGCCGACGGAGTAGCCCGCCGACTCGGCGATCTCCTCGACCGAGGCGGCGGTGTATCCGCGGTGCGCGAACACCTGCGCGGCGGCATCGAGAAGCCGCCGCCGGGTCTGCTCTTTGCTCTCGGCGCGGGTGAGTCGCCGCGATTTCTCATCGGAGGCCATATTCAGATAGTAACCATTATTTGAATGGCGCGCACTATCCCGGCGGTGTGACGTCTGGGTGGGGCTGGGTCAGGCGGCGGCGGAAAGTGCGAGCGCCGCGTCGAAGCGGTCCAGCACCGTCTCGGCCACCAGGCGGTGCGCCCCGAGTGGGGATGCCATCGGAATGCCTTGGGCCGCAGCAAATTCGGCGACCCGGTCGGTGATCTTGCCGTGCGCCAGGAACCACGGCGCGATCACGATACGTTCGGCGCCGAGCAGCTGCAGGCGCTGCGCGGCGGCGGCCAGCGACGGTTTCGGTCCGGTGGCGAACGCGGTGGTCGTACCGATCCACCGGGTGCCGATCGCGACCGCCTGCGCCACCGTCGAGGTGCGGGCATTGGCCGCCGGGCGCGAGGACCCGACCGCGGTCACGATCACCCCGACATTCGAATCCTGCGCGGACACACCGGCTTCGGCGATCCGTCGGCGCAGCACCGCCAGGAGCTGGTCGTCCTCGCCGAGTACCTGCGCCTGCCGTGCATGCACACCACTGTCGGCGATCATGGCCGGGATGTCGGTGCGTGCGTGAAAGGCGTCGGCCAGCAGCAGGGGAGTGACGACCGCGCGGTCACCGACAGCGCGCAGCACGTCGACCAGGTTGGGCGCGGTCTGCTCGCAGAACGCGGGCACCACCTCGAGGTCCGGCCGCAGCCTGCGGATGGTGTCGGCCACCGCACGCACGGTCACCGCCGAGCGGGGATCGGCGCTGCCGTGGGCGGTGAGGACCAGGACCGGCGGCAGCACCGCCGGACTCATGACGCGTGCAGTCCGCATTCCGTCTTCGCCTGGCCGGCCCACCGGCCGCTGCGCGGATCGGCGCCCTCGACCGGCTTGCTGGTGCACGGGGCGCACCCGATCGACGGGTAGCCCTCGTAGACCAGCGGATTGACCAGGATGCCGTTGGCGTCGATGTAGGCCTGCATGTCCTCGTCGGTCCAGGCGGCGATCGGGTTGATCTTCACCAGTCCGAACGCGGCGTCCCAACTGATCAGCGGCGCGTTCGCGCGGGTCGGGGCCTCGACCCGCCGGATGCCGGTCACCCACGCCGAGTAACCGCGAAGCGACTTGCCCAGCGGCTCGACCTTGCGCATCCGGCAGCACGCCGCGGCGTCGCGGGCGAAGAGATCCTTGCCGTGCAGCTCGTCCTGGCGCGCCACGGTGTTCTCCGGGGAGACATTCACCACATGCACCCCGTAGACGGCCTCGACCGCGTCGCGGGTGCCGATGGTCTCGGCGAAGTGATAGCCCGTGTCCAGGAACAGGACGTCCACGCCGGGGCGCACCTTGGCGGCCATCTCGACGAGCACGCCGTCCTGCATGTTGGACGCCACGATGTAGTTACCGCCGAAGTTCTCGTCGGTCCAGCGCAGGAGTTCCTCGGGACCGGCATCGGCCAGCTCAGCGGCACCGCGCTCGGCCAGCTGCTTCAGGTCGCTTTCTGTTCGTGTCACTGCCGTCATGTCCACATCACCTCAAGTCCGCATCATCGGCGCGTACCGCCCACTGAGCGAAACGCTCATCGGGCTCGCGTTGTTTCACGAAGTTGCGAACGACCCGTTCGATGTAGTCGCCGAGCTCGGTCGCGAGCACCTTGTGCTGGCGCAGTTTGCGACCGAAACCGCTGTCCAGGCCCAGGCTGCCGCCCAGATGCACCTGGAAGCCCTCCTCGGGCCCGTTGCCGTCGTCGATCATCTGGCCCTTGAAACCGATATCGGCGACCTGGATACGGGCGCACGAGTTGGGGCAGCCGTTGATGTTGATCGTCACCGGCACGTCGAGCTGGGCGTTGATGTCTTCGAGCCGCTTCTCCAGCTCGGGCACCAGCACCTGGGAGCGGCTGCGCGTCTCGGCGAAGCTCAGCTTGCAGAACTCGATGCCCGTGCAGGCCATCAGGTTGCGGCGCCAGTGCGACGGGGTCGAGGGCAGGTTGAGGGCATCCAGGCCGGCCCGCAGCTCGGCGAGCTTGTCATCGGCGACGTCGAGGATGATCAGCTTCTGGTACGGCGTGAAGCGGATGCGGTCGGATCCGGCGGCCTCGGCCAGGTCGGCGACCTTGGTCAGGATGGTGCCCGAGACGCGGCCCGCGATGGGGGCGACGCCGACGGCGTTCAGGCCGTTCTTGAGGCGCTGCACGCCGACATGGTCGATCGGCCGGCTGACCGGCGCGGGCGCGGGTCCGTCGAGCAGCGGGCGCTTGAGGTACTCGGTCTCGAGAACTTCCCGGAATTTCTCGACACCCCAGTCCTTGATGAGGAACTTCAGCCGGGCCTTCGCCCGCAGCCGGCGGTAACCGTAGTCGCGGAAGACGCTGACCACGCCCTCCCACACGTCGGGCACCTCGGCCAACGGCACCCACACGCCGACCCGCTGGGCCAGCATCGGGTTGGTCGACAGCCCGCCGCCGACCCACAGATCGAAACCGGGGCCGTGTTCCGGGTGCTCGACGCCGATGAAGGCGACGTCGTTGACCTCGTGCACCACGTCCTGCAGACCCGAGATCGCGGTCTTGAACTTGCGCGGCAGGTTGGAGTACTCCGGCTTGCCGATGTAGCGCTTGACGATCTCGTGGACGGCGGGCGTGCCGTCGATGACCTCGTCGAGCGACTCGCCGGCCAGCGGGGAGTTCAGCACGACGCGCGGGCAGTCACCGCAGGCCTCGGTGGTCTGCAGGCCGACCTCGTCGAGGCGGCGCCAGATCTCGGGCATGTTCTTGACGTCGATCCAGTGGTACTGGACGTTCTGCCGGTCGGAGATGTCGGCGGTGTCACGCGCGAATTCCGTGGAGATGCCGCCCAGGGTGCGCAGCGCGGCGACCGTCAGGGCGCCGCCGTCGCTGCGGACCCGCAGCATGAAGTACTCGTCTTCGAGCATGTCGGTGTTCTCGTCACCGGTCCAGGTGCCGTCGTAGCCGGGCTTGCGCTGGGTGTAGAGGCCCCACCACCGGAAACGGCCTCGCAGGTCGCCCTTGTCGATGGACTCGAAGCCGCCGGGGGCGTAGATGTTCTCGATCCGCTGACGCACGTTGAGCGGGTTGTCGTCCTTTTTGGCCTGCTCATTGGGGTTGAGCGGCTCGCGGTAACCCAGGGCCCACTGCCCTTCGCCGCGCGGCCGTTTGACCGGCTTGGCGGGCTTCTCAGGGGCGTTGGAGACGGTGTCGGTCATGTTGTCGGGGCTCCTTGTCGGAGGAGCGGGCTCGTGAATCGCGCGTTCGCCGGGGGCTGGCCGGCGGCGCAGATCCGGCGGCCGCTCAGGATGTGGGCGGGCTGATTCCGATATCGACGCGGGTCAGGACGGACAACAACAGGTGCAGATGCGCTTGAGGTCGACATGCCGCCGGACCACCAGCGCAATGCGGGTGGTGCTGTCAACGGCGGCGGTCACGCCCGCCATTCTGCCACGACAGCCCCCACCTGCCCTAACCGGGCCAGATTTGCGATCAGGGTGAGCAAAACAGTTTCTGGGATGATTCGGGGCATGAGCAGTGACGGCCCCTTCGGTATCTACATCCACGTGCCGTTCTGCGCGACCCGCTGCGGTTACTGCGACTTCAACACCTACACACCGTCCGAGCTCGGCGGGGCCAACCCCGACGGCTGGCTGGCCGCGGTGCGGGTCGAGCTGGAACTGGCGGCCCAGCAGGTGGGGGCGCGGCCGGTGGACACCGTCTTCGTCGGGGGTGGCACGCCGACGATGCTGGGCGGCCACGGCCTGGCCGCGGTGCTCGCGGCGGTACAGGACCATTTCGAGCTGGCACCCGGCGCTGAGGTGACCACCGAGGCCAACCCCGAGTCCAGCTCGCCGGAGCTGTTCGCGACACTGCGCGCGGCCGGCTACACGCGCATCTCGCTGGGCATGCAGTCGGCCGCGACGCACGTGCTGAAGGTGCTCGATCGGGTGCATTCGGCCGGACGTGCCCCGGCCGCCGCACTGGAGGCCCGCGCCGAGGGGTTCGAGCACGTCAACCTCGACCTGATCTACGGCACGCCCGGCGAAACCGACGATGATCTGGTGCGCTCCATCGAGACCGCACTGGGTGCGGACGTCGACCATGTGTCGGCCTACGCACTGATCGTCGAGGACGGCACCGCACTGGCCCGCCGGGTGCGCCGCGGCGAACTGCCGGCACCGGACAACGATGTGCTGGCCGACCGCTACGAACTGCTCGACGCGCACCTGTCGGCGGCCGGCCTGCAGTGGTACGAGGTGTCCAACTGGAGCCGCCCCGGCGGCGAGTGCCGGCACAACCTCGGGTACTGGGACGGCGGGCACTGGTGGGGCGCCGGGCCGGGGGCGCACAGCTTCCTCGGCGCGACGAGATGGTGGAACATCAAGCATCCCAACGCATATGCACAGGCGCTGGGCGAGCGCCGGCTACCGGTGGCCGACTCCGAGGATCTCGACGACTCGGCCCGCCACATCGAGGACGTGATGCTGCGGATGCGGCTGCGCAGCGGTCTGCCGCGCGATGCGCTCACCGAACCCGAGCAGCGCCGTGCCGACACCGCGCTCACCGATGGACTGGTGGTCGCCGCCGCGGACCGGCTGGTGCTCACCGACCGGGGCCGGTTACTGGCCGACGCGGTGGTGCGCGACCTGCTCGACGACTGAGGCCTCAGGCGCAGGACGCGCTGATCTCTTCGGATTCCTCGGCACCCGAATGATCGTGCGGGGTCAGCATTTCCACGATCCTGGTGGCCACCGCCGCGGCGGTCGGATGCTCCCACAGCAGGGTCGGCGGCAACGCCAGCCCGGTCTTGCGCTCCAGCTGCTTGCGCAACGCCACCGTCATGATCGAGTCCACGCCGATCTCCGCCAGCGGCAACCGCGGATCGACACCACCGTCGGGCAGGCCCAGTTCGGCGGCCACCGCGGCGACCACCACTTCGGCCACCCACACCGCGGTGTCCACCCCCTCGCGCCCGACCGGCAGCTGCAGGCCGCCCAGGCCGTCGTCGTCCTCGTCGTCCCGAGGTGCGATATCGGCAAGCATCGGCACCGAGGCGGCATCGGCGGTCACCGGGAGCACCACGATATGGGCCTGATCGGCACGCACCGCGAGATCCAGGGCGCGCATGGCGTCGTCGGCCCCGACCGTGCCCATGCCCAGCGCGTTGAGCTGTGCGGCGACAAAGCTTGAGGCAGAACCCATTCCGAGGCCACGCCAGGCTGTCCAGGCCACCGCGGTGGTCCGGTCACCCAGGCTGCGACGGTGCTGGGCGAATGCGTCGAGGAAGGCGTTCGCGCACGCGTAGGCGCCCTGGCCGGGGAAGCCCGCGAGGTACCCGCAGGACGAGAACAGCACCAGCCAGTCCAGCTCACCGGGCGGGAACACCTCGTGCAGGGTCAGGGTGCCGTTCACCTTGGGGTGCATGGCCGTTGCGAAATCCTCGGCGGTGGTGCCGGCCAGCAGCGCGCCGGCCTCCACGCCGGCGGCATGCACCACGCCGCGCACCGGCGGCAGATCGCGCAGCGCCGCGCGCAGCTCGTCGGCCGCACCCGCTGCGGCGATGTCGACGGCGGCCACCCGCACCGATACGCCGCGTTCCTCGAGTGACAGGATGGTGCGATAAGGCTCTGCCGCAGCGTCATGCGCCGGGTCGCTGCGCTCCCGGACGGTGTCCCAGGACGCGCGGTCGGCGGCCAAGCCGCTGCGGGACAACAGCACGATGCGGCGTGCCCCCAGATCGGCCAGTCGGGCGGCGACACGCACACCCAGGGCGCCGGTGCCGCCGGTGATCAGATAGGTGCCGGCCGGCGAGCAGGACAGCGTGGCCCGCTTGGTGGGTTCGGCCTGGGCCAGGCGTGCGGTCAGCGCGATGTCGTCGCGGACCACGACCACACCCTGACCGCCGAGTGCGGCGAGCACCCCGATCGGCAGGCTGTCATCGGCCACATCCAGGACGCCGCCCCATAATCCGGGATGCTCGGCGGCCGCGACCCGGGAGAAGCCCCACAGCGGCGAACTGCCGATATCGCTGCCCTCGTAGACCCCGCGGGTCAGCGCCCACAGCTGAGCCGGAGCACCGCCCACTCTCCCGTCGCTGCGCTCGCCCAGACGGTCCAGCAGTGTGGTCAACGCTTGGTGCACCACGTTGACGGTGTCGCCGGGCGCATCTTCGGGCCGGGGCAGTACCAGCACGACCGCGCCCGGGGTCAGTGTCGTGGGGATCTCGTCCGGCGACTTGCACAGCCGGTGGTCCACATCGGCCGCAGCGAGATCGCGCATGCACCAGGCCAGCGTCTGCGCGTCGCCACCGACCAGGATCACCTGCGACGGGCGTGCCGATTCGGCCCACTGCGCGGGATGCCAGGCCAGCTGCTGAATCATCCGGGCGACATCGTTGCCGCCGGGATTCTCCAGCTGGTCGAAGAACATGCCGTCGATCGCGCCGACCACCGTGCCCTCGGCGTCGGTGATCGTCACATCGGCGATCGTGCTGCCGGTACCGCGACGAATATGCATGAGCGCCAGGGAAACCGGTGCGCCGCGCAGCGCCACCCGGTCGATGCGGGCGGGCATCCGCAGCCGCAGCGGGCTCTCGAACACGATCGACGCCGCCGAGGTCGCGGCATCCAGCAGTCCGGCCCATGTGGCCGGCGCGGAGCCGTCGGGTTCGGCGCGCACCACGGCCAGCATCTCACCGTCACCGCGCAGCAGTTCGGTGATCTCCCAGGGGAATCCCATGGCCGCGACGCCCAGGTCGGCGAGGGTGTCCACCACGTGCCCGGCGGGCAACGTCTCGGTGCAGCGCGCCCGCGCGGCCACGATATCGACTGCGGGCAGCGGGTTTTCGGTGCCGGCCGCGGCCACGGCGGTGCAGTGGGTGAGCCAGCCGCCGCCATCGGAATCGGCGCCGCTGTCGGCGTCCTCGATCCGGGAGGCCAGCGCCAGCGCCCGGTCCTGCAGCACGACCTGCACCGAGCGGGCCCGCCCCGGCGCCACCGGGGTGCGCAGTCGGACATCGGCGAGTGCGCCACCGCCCGCGGTCAGGAATGTGTTGAGCAGCACCGCGGCCGGGATGATCTCGGTGCCCTGCACCGGGTGATCACCCGGGTAGGGCCGGGTGTCCATGTCCAGCTGGGTCTGCCACACCTTGGCCGGTACCGCGGCGGTCACCTCGAGGCGGCCGCCGAGCAGGGTGTTGGCCTGCGGGTCGTGCACCGCGCCGCCACCGGGCGGTGCGGCCGGGGTGCGCCAGAACCGGCGGTGCTGCCACTGCGTGCCGGGCAGATCATGCGCCCACCGGGCGGGTGACGGGTGCAGTGTCACCGGCGCCCCGTGACAGTGCAGCGCGGCGATCGCGGTGGTGACCGACCGCACCTCGGGCATGTTGCGCCGGTGCAGCGGCAGCACCGCGTAGTCGTCGATACCGGCGTGCGACAGGGTGTCCACGATGGAGTGCGAGACCACCGGATGCGCGGCGATCTCCAGGAACAGTCGGTGCCCGTCCTCGGCGGCGGCGGTGACGGCCTCGGTGAACCGGACCCGGCCACGCAGATTGGCCACCCAGTAGTCGGGACCGCGCAGTGCGCTCGACCGTGGATCGGTCATGGCGGTGCTGTAGAGCGGGATGGTCGGTGCCTGCGGGCTCAGGGCGCCGGTGAGGCGGGCCAGCTCGGCGGTCAGGTCGTCCATGGCGGGGCTGTGGAACGCGACATCGGTGTTCACCTCGCGGGTCACGATGCCTTCGGCCGACCAGTCGGCGGCGATGGCCCGCACCTCGTCGGCGGTGCCGGAGATGACGGTGGATTCGGGGGAGGCGCTGATCGCGGCGACCACCTGGGTCTGGCCGGCCAGGCGCTGCTCGGCCTCGGCGAACGACAACGCGACCAGGGCCATCGCGCCCTTGCCCTGGACGGAGCGGAAACCGCGGGCCCGGTAGCAGGCGACCCTGGCGCCGTCGGTCAGGTCGAACACCCCGGCGATGACGCAGGCGGCGACCTCGCCGACGGAGTGCCCGATGACCGCTGCCGGTGCCGCGCCCCGGGAGCGCAGCACCGCGGCCAGCCCGACCTGCATCGCGAAGGTCAGCGCCTGCACCTGGTCGGTGCCGCCGTGTTCGCCTGAGGTGAGCGCCGCGCGGGCCGAGAACCCCAGTTCGGCGCCGAACACCGGGTCGATCGCATCGATGACGGCGGCGAAATCCGGTTCCTCGCGCAGCAGTTCGGCACCCATGCCGACCCAGTGTGAGCCGTGCCCGGAGCACACCCAGACGGCGCCGCCGGCGGCACCGGGTACCACCGAACCGGTGGCCACCGAGGAATTGCGCTCACCGTTGCCCAGTGCGTCCAGGCCGACGATCAGTTCCTTGTGGTCCTCGGCGATGATGGCCGCGCGCACCGGCTCATGGGTGCGCCGCGACCACAGGGTGGCGGCCACATCGTTGAGCGCGTGGTGCGCGGAACGAAGATGGTCGCCGAGTGCCTCGGCGTTCGCCGACAGCCGCGACGGTGACCGCCCGGACATCGGAATGACTTGGTAGGAAGTATCTTTCGGCGTCTCGACGGCGGCCGGTGCGGGTGCCTCTTCGAGCAGGACGTGCGCGATGGTGCCGCCGTAGCCGTAGCTGCACACCGCCGCGCGGCGTGGCTGTGCGGCGCGCGGCCAGCTCTCGGTCTCGGTGTTGACCCGCAGGCCGTTGGTGGTCCAGTCCACCGCGGTGGTGGGGGTACGCACGCCGGCGGTCGGGGGGATCGCCTCGTGGTGCAGCGCCAGTGTCGCCTTGACCAGGCCGACCACCCCGGCCCCACCCTCCAGGTGGCCGGTGTTGGGCTTGACCGAGCCGACCACGCACGGCTGATCCGCGCGGCCCGCTCCGTATACGGCGGACAACGCGGTCAGTTCCACCGGGTCACCGGTCGGGGTGCCGGTGCCGTGCGCCTCCACGAAGCCGATGCTGGCCGGGTCGATACCGGCGGTGCGGCAGGTGCGCCGGAACATCTGCTCCTGTGCCGCACCGTTGGGCGACATGATGCCGACGGTCTTGCCGTCCTGGGCGACGGCGCCGCCTCGCACGATCGCGAGCACCCGGTCGTTGTCGCGCTGCGCGTCGGCCAGGCGTTTGAGCACCACCACGGCGGCACCTTCGCCGCGGCCGTAGCCGTCGGCGGACTCGTCGAAGGATTTGCACCGTCCGTCCGGGGCGGTGGCCCCGGCCACGTCCAACACCCGGGTCAGCCCGGGGCCGATCAGCGCGCTGACACCACCGGCCAGTGCCAGTGAGGTCTCGCCGGCGCGCAACAGTTGGCAGGCCTGGTGCACGGCGACCAGGGAGGCCGCGCAGGCGGCGTCCAGGGCGACGCTGGGTCCGCGCAGGTCGAGCAGATGCGAGACCCGGTTGGCGATACCGCACAGCGCGGTGCCGATCCYGGTCCAGGCTTCGATGCCGGGCAGGTCCTCCATGACGAGCTTGCCGTAGTCGTCGGAGTTGACGCCCATCAGCACCGCGGTGTCACTGCCGGCCAGCGAACGCGGCGGCACGCCGGCGTCCTCCAGCGCCTCCCAGCTGACTTCGAGCGCCAATCGCTGCTGGGGGTCCATCAATTCGGCCTCGCGCGGGGAGACCCCGAAGAACTCGGCGTCGAAACCGGGCAGGTCGGACAGGAAGCTGCCCTTGTGGGTGGTGGCCTTGAGGATGGCGGCGTTGCGGGGATCGCGGCGCAGATACGGCTCCCACCGTTCGGCCGGAACCTCGCCGACCGCGGTACCGCTGTCGAGCAGGAACCGCCAGAAATCGGCCGGGGTGTTGACGTCGCCGGCGAGCCGGCACCCGATACCGACGATGGCGATCGGTTCCAGGGTGGGGTCCTGGTTAAGCGTCACGGCTGCGAATCCTCTTCACATCATTTGCGTTTACACAGATCGTGGCACGGGACGGCGGTCGGTGGAGGGCTACCTGATGTGCCCCTGGGCACACCGGGCGGCGAGAAGTGAAGTACGTGAACGGATTAGCGGTCACGAAGACCCCAGCAAGGCGACGATCTGGTTCTTGTCGACCTTGCCGACGGCGGTCTTGGGTAGCGACGGCAGCGGCGCGAGCATGTCCGGCTTGGTGTGCGAGGACACCCCGCGGCTGTCCAGGAAGCTGTTCAGCTCGGCCAGCGTGAGCGCCTTCCCGGAGAAAACGACTGCGGCGCAGATCTTTTCGCCGAGGTATTCGTCCGGCATGGCCACCGCCGCGGCAGCATAGATCCCGGGATGGGCGAACAGGTGCTCCTCCAGATCGGAGGCCGACACCGTCTCGCCACCGCGGTGGATGACGTCCTTGATGCGCCCGGTCACCTCGACGTAGCCGGCCAGCGGGCCGTCGGCGAAGATCCGCACCCGGTCACCGGAGCGGTAGTAGCCTTCCGGGCTGAATGAGCGGGCGTTGGCTTCGTCGGCGCGGTAGTAGCCGTTGATGGTGTTCGGTCCGCGCACCAGCAGTTCGCCCTCGTCGCCGGGGGGCACGGCAGCGCCGTGCTCGTCGACGACCAGCATCTCGTCGAGCGGGGACATCGGCCGGCCCTGGGTGTGCAGCAGCACATCGACCGGGTCGCCGGGGCGGGTGAAGTTCAGCATGCCCTCGGCCATCCCGAAGATCTGGCTGAGCCCCGGGGTGAGGTTTTCCAGGATGAACTTGGCCTCGTCGGCGGTCATCCGCGAGCCGCCGACCTGCACGACGCGCAGCGACTCGGGCAGCACCGGTTCCCAGTCGCAGGCCTGCGCCCAGACCTTGGCCAGCGCGTTGACCAGGCCCGTCACCGTCACGTGGTGCTTGTCGATGAGCGCGAAGGCGTTCTCCGGGCTGGGGTCGTGGGTGAAGACGGTGGGGGCGCCGACGGTCATCGCGCCCAGCAGTCCGGGGCAGCCCAGTGGGAAGTTGTGCCCGGCCGGCAGCGCGACGAGGTAGGTGTCATCGCTGGTCATCAGGTATTCCTGGGCGGAGGCGACGGCGGTGTAGACGTAGTCGTCGTGGGTGCGGGCGATCAGCTTGGGCAACCCGGTGGTGCCGCCCGAGACGAGCAGCAGTGCGGGTTCGGCCGCGTCGAAACCGTCCCGGGTGGGCGTTGCGGTCGGCGCGTCGCCGTCCGGATCGGTCAGCGCGGACCAGGCGAGGTACTCGCCGGGGTCGCCGTCGACGATCACGCGGGTCAGCGCGGGGTGATCTCTCTGCAGTTGGGCCGCCATCGTGCGGAAATCGAAACCGGCTGCGGTATCGGTGATTACGAGCCCCACCGCGCCGCTGATACCGGCGAAGTGGCTCAGTTCGGCCGAACGGTGACCGGACAGGCACATCACCGGGACCACGCCGGCGCGCAGCAGTCCGAAGAAGGCGACGGCGAACTGGGTGGTGTTCGGTAACTGCAGCAGCACGCGGTCACCGGCCCGCCATCCCAGGCCGGCGAGCCGGCCGGCAACACGGTCGGCCACCGCATCCAGTTCGGCGAAGGTGTAGCTGCGCTGCGCATCGACGATCGCAGTGACATGGGGCCACCGTGCCGCGGCGTTGCTGAGTATCGAGTCCAGCGGTTGCCCGGTCCACAAGCCCGCCTGCCGGTAAGCGGCGGCACGATCCGCCGGGAACGCGACGAAACCGTCGTTCAGATCGCCGTATCCCTGCGGAAAAACCGTGCTCATGCTGGAGAAACCGTCCCTCTGGGTAGGTGCGTTGCCGATATGAATATAGGGTAGCCTCACTGCAGTTAGGGCAGCCTGTACTAAAACTGCGGAGGAATAGCGTGGCCGTCGCTGCGACGACATCAGAAACCGTTCGATCCGAGGTGGCCGATCTTCTCGGGATCACGGCGGATGCGCTGGACCCGAATGCTGATCTCATCGCGTCCGGTCTGGACTCCATTCGGATGATGTCGCTGTCGGGACGCTGGCGGAAACAGGGCATCCAGGTCGGTTTCGCCGCGCTGGCCGCCAACCCCACCGTCGCCGCCTGGCAGGACCTGGTCGCCGAACACGCGCCCGCCGACGCGGTACCCGCCGCCGAGGTGATCGCCGGCGATGCCGACGCACCGTTTTCGCTGGCCCCGATCGCCCACGCGATGTGGGTGGGCAGGCACGGCGAACAGGAACTCGGTGGTGTGGCCGCGCACCTGTATGTCGAATTCGACGGCTTCGGTGTCGATCCCGTCCGTTTGCAGCGCGCCGCCACGAAACTCGCTGCGCGCCATCCGATGCTGCGCCAGGAGATCCTGCCCGACGGCACCCAGCGGATCAGCGACCGGGGGTTGCCGGTCACCGTGTACGACCTGCGTGATGTGGCCGACGCGGACGACAGGTTGGACAGGATCCGGGACGACAAGTCGCATCAGTTGCTGGACAACGAGGTTCTGCAGATCTCGCTGTCCCTGCTGGCGGATGGGCGCACCCGGCTGCACGTCGACATGGACATGCAGGCGGCCGACGCGGTGAGCTACCGCAACTTCATGGCCGACCTGGCCGCTTTCTACCGGGGCGCCGAACTGCCCGAACTCGGGTACACCTACCGCGAATACCGGGCCCGGCTGACCGCGTCGACGCCGCCACCCTCGCCGGAGGACCTGCAGTGGTGGGCCGAGCGGGTGCCCGATCTTCCGGAACCGCCTGCGCTGCCGCTGGTTCCGCGCGACGAGCAGCAGGATCCGTTGCGCAGCATCAGGTTGTGGCACATCTTCGACGTGGCCACCCGCGATGCGCTGTTCGCCGCCGCGCACCGGCGCGGACTCACCCCGGCGATGGCCGTCGCCGCCGCCTACTCCAATGCGCTGGCCCGCTGGTCGACCGATTCACGGTTCCTGCTCAACCTGCCGATGTTCGGCCGCGAGCCCTACCACCCCGACGTCGACAAACTGGTGGGCTGCTTCACCTCGTCGCTGATGCTCGACGTCGACCTGGCAGATACCGACACCGCGGCATCGCGGGCACGTGCGGTGCAGGAGACCCTGCACGCCACCGCCCAGCACGCGTCGGTGTCCGGCCTGTCCGTGYTGCGCGATATGAGCAGGCACCGCGGCACCCAGACGCTGGCGACCATCGTCTACACGAGTGCGCTCGGCCTGGGTGACCTGTTCGCCGGTGACGTGACCGACCAGTTCGGCGAGCCGGTGTGGACCATCTCGCAGGGCCCACAGGTGCTCATCGACGCCCAGGCCACCCCGCTGGCCAACGGACTGATGATCAACTGGGACGTGCGGGTGGAAGCCTTCCCGCCCGGGGTGCCCGAGGCGATGTTCGCCTACGAGGTCGCCGAGCTCGCGCGCCTCGCCACCGATGACGCGGCCTGGGACGAACCGGACCCACCCGCGCTGGCCGACGCCTCACACGATGTTCGCGACACCGTCAACGCGAGCATCGTGGCGCCCAGCGGCGACAACCTCGTCGACGGTTTCTTCCGCAACGCCGCCGCCGGCCCCGAGGCCACCGCGCTCATCGCCCGTTCGGGCACGCTCAGCTACGGCGAACTCTCCGACCGGGTGCTGGCGGTCGCAGGCACCCTGCAGGCCGCCGGCGTCGGCTCCGGCGATATCGTCGCGGTGCTGGGCCCCAAGGGCGCCCAGCAGATTCCCGCGCTGCTCGGCATCCTCACCGCCGGTGCCGCCTACCTGCCGATCGGCGTCGATCAGCCCGCCGACCGCGCCACGCGCATGCTGACCACCGGCGGGGTGACATTCGCCCTCGTCTGCGGTGACGACGTTCCCGACGTCCTGGCAGCCACCGGGATACCGTCCCGGCGCATCACCGATATCGAGACGGCTGCAACAACATTCGATGCCGTCACCGTCGCACCGAGCGATCTGGCCTATGTGCTGTTCACCTCCGGTTCCACCGGAGAACCCAAGGGGGTGGAGCTCACCCACGATGCGGTGATGAACACCCTGGAATTCCTCTACCGGCACTTCGAGATCGGGCCGCAGGACCGCGAATTGGCGCTTTCACACCTGGAGTCGGACATGTCGGTGCCCGATGTGTTCGGCATCCTGCGCGCCGGCGGCGCCATCGTGATGGTCGACGAAGACCAGCGCCGCGATCCGGACGCCTGGGCCCGGCTCATCGAGCAGCATCAGGTCTCGGTGGTCAATTTCCTGCCCGGATGGCTGCAGATGCTCACCGAGGTGCCCGGCTCTCTGGAGTCGTTGCGGGTGGTGCTCACCGGTGGTGACTGGGTACGTCCGGAGATGGCCAGGGCACTACGCGCCCGGGCGCCGCGGATGCGGTTCGCCGGTCTGGGCGGGGCCACCGAGACCGCCATCCACGGCACCATCTTCGAGATCGGGCCCGACGACGAGATTCCCGCGAAACCGTCGGTGCCCTACGGGGTGCCGTTCCCGAACAACGCCTGCCGGGTGGTCAGCCCGGCCGGTGAGGACTGCCCGGACTGGGTGCCCGGCGAGCTGTGGTTCACCGGCCGCGGCATCGCCCGCGGCTACCGTGGCCGCCCGGATCTGACCGCGGAGAAGTTCGTCGAGTACGACGGGCGCACCTGGTACCGCACCGGTGACCTCGCCCGCTACTGGCCCGACGGCACCCTGGAGTTCATCGGCCGCACCGATCACCGCGTCAAGCTCAGCGGATACCGCATCGAACTCGGCGAGGTCGAAGCCGCGCTGGGCCGGGTGCCCGGAGTAGGCGCGGCGGTGGCCGCCGTGGTCCCCGTCGACCGCGGACGCGACGTGCTGGGCGCGCTGGTGCGGATCGACGATGCCGATCTCGGGGCGGACGCGGTGCTCGACGCGCTGGCCGATCTGGTTCCGGCCCATATGATTCCGCAGGTCATCGTGCCCACGGACCGGATTCCGTTCACCATCGGCGGCAAGATCGACCGCAAGGCGGTGGCGCTGCGTCTGGCCGAGGCCGAACTGCCCGCAGAACGCGGCTACCGGGCGCCGTCCACCTCCCTGGAGACCGCGCTCGCGCGGATCATGTCTGACCTGTTGGGCCGTGACGCCATCGGCATCGACGACGACTTCTTCGGTCTCGGCGGCGACTCGGTGATGGCCACCCAGGTGGTGGCGCACGTGCGTGACTGGCTGGATACCCCGACCATCATGGTGCCCGACGTCTTCGCGACCCGGACGGTGGCCGCCATCGCGCAGCGCCTCATCGAACGGGAAACCGACGCGCAGCGCCTGGAACTGGTGGCCGAGCTGTACCTGGAGGTCGCCGCCATGGATGACGCGGATGTGGTCTCCGAGCTGGATACCGCGGGCCGATCGTGAGCACCTTCAAGCCCTGGATCAAGCAGTATCCCGGCTCGGGCGGGCAGGCCGCCCTGGTGTTCCCGCACGCCGGGGGAGCGGCGCTGGCCTACCGGTCGCTGGGCACCGCGCTGGCCGCGGCGGGCGCCGACACCTACGTCATGCAGTACCCGCAGCGCGGGGACCGGCTCACCCACCCCGCCCAGGACACCGTCGGCGAACTGGCCGCGGACCTGTTCGACGGTGGCGACTGGGCCGACCTCGGGCCGCTGCGATTGTTCGGGCACTGCATGGGCGCGGTGGTGGCCTTCGAGTTCGCCCGCGTCGCTGAGAGCAAGGGCATCGAGATCAGCTCGCTGTGGGTGTCGGCCAGCGAGGCGCCGTCCACGGTCGCCACGGCGCCCTCGCTGCCGATGGCCGAAACCGAGATCATCGCCGAGATGGTCGATCTGGGCGGCACCGATCCGCAGCTACTGGCCGATGACGATTTCGTGGAACTGCTGCTGATGGCCGTGCGTGCGGACTACGCCGCCTTCAACCGCTACTCCTGCGACGACGATGTCCGCATCGCGGCAGATATCCACACCCTGGGCGGCGCGACCGATCACCGGGTCAGCGAGAACATGTTGCGCCGCTGGGAAACCCACACCAGCGGAGCCTTCACGGTATCGATGTTCGACGGTGGTCACTTCTTCATCAACGACCACACCGCGGATGTGGCGGAGCTGGTCAATGCCCTCTGATGTGACCCGACAGGACGATCCGGTGGTGATCGTCGGCATGGCGGTGGAGGCACCCGGTGGTGTCGACTCGGCCGATTCGTTCTGGGACCTGCTGTCCGGGCAACGGGAGGCGCTCGGCCCGTTCCCGACCGATCGCGGCTGGGCGGTACCTGACCTGCTGGAGGGGTCGCGTCGCGACGGTTTCAAGCAGATCCACGATCTGGGCGGATTCCTCTCCGACGCAGCCAATTTCGACCCGGCGTTCTTCGGCATCTCGCCGCGGGAGGCGGTGGCGATGGACCCGCAGCAGCGGGTGGCGCTGCGGCTGGCCTGGCGCGCCCTGGAGAACAGCGGGATCAACCCCGACGATGTCGCCGGCCACGACGTGGGTTGCTATATCGGGGCATCCGCCCTGGAGTACGGACCGGAGCTGTCCGAATACTCGAACCACAGCGGCCATCTCATCACCGGCACCTCGCTGGGCGTGATCTCCGGTCGCATCGCCTACACCCTCGACCTGGCCGGACCCGCGCTCACCGTGGACACCTCGTGCTCCTCGGCGCTGGCCGCGCTGCACACCGCGGCCGGTGCGGTGGCCGGCGGCGACTGCGACATGGCGCTCACCGGCGGGGTGTGCGTGATGGGCACCCCCGGATACTTCGTCGAATTCTCCAAGCAGCACGCACTTTCCGATGACGGCCACTGCCGGCCCTACAGTGCCGCCGCCAGCGGCACCGTCTGGGCCGAGGGCGCCGGAATGTTTGTGCTGCAACTCCGGTCGGCGGCGCTGCGCGACGGCAGGACGATCCTGGCCGAGGTGCGCGCCACCGGCGTCAACTCCGACGGCCGCACCGTCGGGCTGACCGCACCCAGCGGCACCGCCCAGCAGCGGCTGTTCGCCCGCGCCATCGCCCGCGCCGGCGTCCGGCCCGAGGATGTCGGCATGATCGAGGGCCACGGCACCGCCACCCGCCTCGGCGACCGCACTGAACTGCGCGCCCTGGCCCAGACCTACGGCGCCACCGCACCCGGGGCGGGCGCGCTGCTCGGCTCGGTGAAATCCAATATCGGACACGCCCAGGCCGCCGCCGGTGCGCTGGGGCTGGCCAAGGTGATCCTCGCCGCCCAACACGGCGCGGTGCCCGCCAGCCTGCACATCGATGCCGCCAGCCGCGAAATCGACTGGGATGCCCAGGGGCTTCGACTGGCCACCGAACTCACCGCATGGCCCGCCGTCAACGGCGAACGGATCGCCGCCCTATCGGCGTTCGGGATGAGCGGCACCAACACCCACGCCGTGGTGGCGATCCCGGACACCGCCGGGCAGGCCGCATGACGACCCTCACCACGTTGCCCGACGGGCGCATCCCGGTACTGCTCAGCGCGCACGCCGAAGAACTGATCGCCCAGGACGCCGGCGCCATCCTGGATCACCTGCACCGCCGACCGGCGCTGAGCACCGGTGCCGACGTGGCCCGGGTGGCCGCGACCCTGACCGCCACCCGGCGGGTACGCAAGGTCCGGGCACTGATCCGGGCCGCCGATGTCGCCGAGCTCTCCGACGCCCTGCGCGCCCTGCAGGCCGGGGCGGACCATCCGCTCGTCACCCGGTCCGCGCAGACCGGGCAACCCCGGGTCGCGTTCGTCTTCCCCGGGCAGGGCAGCCAGTGGCCGTCCATGGGGGTCGAGGCCTACCACCGGCTGACCGTCTACCGCGACGAGGTCGACCGCTGCGCAACGGCATTCACCGATGCCGGGCACGCCTCCCCGATGGCGTATCTGCTGGCCGATCCCGGCGCGCTGACCAACGATTTCTCCCAGGTGCAGATCCAGGGCGCACAGTTCGTGCACGGCGTCGCGCTGGCCCGGGTGTGGCAGTCCTGCGGGGTGACCCCGGACATCACCGTCGGGCACAGCCTCGGCGAGGTCGGTGCCGCCCACATCGCCGGTGCCATGACGCTGTCCGACGCCGTCGGCGTGGTCGCGGCGCGGGCCACCCTGCTGGACGGCCTCACCGGCCCGTACCGCGTCGCCGTGCTCGGGATCGACCAGGACCAGGCGCGGGACGCGATCGCACAGACGCCGGGCTGGCTGGAACTCTCGGTGGTGAACTCGACATCCTCGGTGGCGGTCTCCGGGGACACCGAGGCCATCACCGCGGTGGTGCGCCGGGTCGTCGAGAGCGGCCGGTTCGCCAAAGAGATCGAGATGTGGTTCCCCGCGCACACCACGAAACTGGACACCAAACGCGCGGAGCTCGAATCGATGCTTCCCGCCGGGACATTCGGTGCGGCCCCGGTGCAGTTCATCGGTTCGGCGACAGCGCAGGTGGTGCCGGCCGGCACCGATTTCGCCGACTACTGGTACACCAACCTGCGCAGCACGGTGCGCTTCGATGATGCCGTGCGGGCCGCGGTGGCGGCAGGCGCGCGGACGTTCGTGGAACTCTCGGCCCATCCGGCGCTGCTCTACGCCATGGCAGATGTGCTCGACGAGGTGGCCGACCCGCCGCTGATCGTCGGATCCGGCCGCCGCGACGAGCCCCTGGTCGACCGCTTGTCCGCCAACCTGACCGCGGTGGCGCTGGCCGATCCCGCATGCCGCTGCAGTGGACGGCCCGCAGAGCTGCTGCGCGACTTCCCGTTCGCGCCGATGCGCGCCCAGCACCACTGGGCCACACCCGAACCGCTGCCGCCGGTGCCCGGCCTCACGGTGCTCACCGAGCGGTGGGAACAGCGGGCACCCGCCGCCGCCGGGCCACGGCGCGCCGCAGTCGTCGACCTCGGTGACGACGGCCGACTCGCCGCCGCCCTGGGCTCCCGGCTCGAGATCGCCGATCCGGCCGAGGCGGACCTGATCATTGTGCTGGCCCCGGTGCTCGATCATCTGGACGCGGTGGCCGCGGGGGTCGAGCTGTCCGCCCGCATCGACGCCGGGCTGCTCGGGTACACCGACGCCGTCGGCCCGCTGTGCCGCGACGTCTGGCTCGTCACTGTCGGCGGCGAGCAGGTGCGCACCGGTGAACCCGGACCGCTGCCGGCCCAGGCCGCGCTGGCGGCGATGCACCGCAGCATCGGGCTGGAACACCCCGATCAGTCCTTCGGCCACCTCGACCTGCCCTCATGGGAACTCGACGACGCAGCCGCCGCGCTGGCGGTCGGCGCCCTCTCCGGCGCGGCCGCCGACGTGGCGTTGCGCCACACCGATTCCGGGCCGGCACTGTTCACGCACGGCACCGTCGAAGACCGGCTCCCGCAGCCGGGTTGGGGCGCACCCGGTGTACTCGACGAGGTGGTGATCACCGGCGGCTCCGGTGCGGTCGGTACCCACTTCGTGAACTACCTTGCCGCGCACGGGGCGCGGCGCATCGTACTGCTCGGCCGCAGGGGCGCCGACCCGCAGCAGGTGGCGGGTGTGGAGGTGCTGGCGCCGCCGTGCGATATCACCGACCCCGCGGCCCTGGCCGCCACCGCCGCCGAATTCGGCGGCGGCGGGGCCTCCCTGGTCATCCACGCGGCAGGCGCGGCCACCATGACCGGGCACCGGGACCTCACCGGTCCGGTGTTCGCCGAAGCCGTGTCGGCCAAGGTCGCCGGGCTGGCCGCGTTCACCGCGAGCTGGCCGCTGCGAGCCGATGCGCGAATCATCCTGTGCTCCTCGGTATCCGGCCTGTGGGGCGGGAGCGGCCACACCGCATACTCGGCGGCCAACCGGCTGCTCGATGTGATGGCCGGCCAGATGCGGGCCGACGGCAGGCACTGCACCTCGGTGCGCTGGGGACTGTGGCCGGGCACCGGCATCATCGACGCGGATGAGGTCGCCCGCGTCGAACGCTCCGGCCTGCACGCCATGATCCCGGAGCGGGCCGTCGAGGCCTGCCTGCGGGACTTCACCGGCGACCCGCTGGTGTTCTCCGCCGACGCGGCGCGGCTGCAGGTGTTCCTGGGGGGAACGCGAGCCGAACCGGTGTCCGCAGGGCAGCCGGAACCGTCGCTGGACGGACTGGACGCGGCCGGCGTACTGCGGGTGGCACTCGGCTCGGTGCTCAACCTGCCCGCCGATACCGCGCTGGAGCCGTCCGCGTCCCTGCTCGATCTGGGTGTCGACTCACTGCTGGCGCTCGACCTACGCAAGAAGCTCAAGAAGGCGGCCGGCGTCAACGTCCCGCTGGCGACCATTCTCGGCGGCGCCACTGTCGCCGAGGTCCTTGAGCACCTGGAACGACCTGAGAAGAAGGCACGCCTGAAGTGACTGACACCGTAGCCGCATCCGTCGATTCATCCCGTCTGGAGTTGATGCGCCGCAAGCTCGCCGAGCGCGGCCTGTCCTCGAGCACGGCCGGCGAGGTCGATGAGAAGGCGCTCTCCGACGGGCAGCGCCGGATGTGGTTCGTCCAGGCCTTCGACCCGACCGGTGTGTTGCTGAACATCAGCTTGTCCTACCGGCTGACCGGCGCCCTGGACGCCGACCGTCTGCACGCCGCGCTGAACGCGGTGGCGCGCAGGCACCCGTTGCTGCGCACCACCTACGTCGCCGACGAGAACGGTGAACCGCAGGCCGTCCTGCACCAGGACCTCAACCCGTCGTGGGCCTTCCACGATCTCTCGGAGATGTCCGAGCGCGCCCGCGGACTGCGCCTGGAGGTGCTGGCCCAGCGCGAATTCGGGCAGAGCTTCGACCTTTCCGCCGATTCGCCACTGCGGATCACGCTGGTGCGCCTGGCCGCCGACGAGCACATGATGCTGTTGGTGGCCCACCACATCGCCTGGGATGACGGCAGCTGGCGGGTGTTCTTCGGCGATCTGACCACTGCGTACGGCGGCGACGATCTGGGCCCGACCCCGCGCCCGCCCGCACCCGCGGCCGACACAGGAGAGGAGGACCTGGCGCACTGGCGGGCGGTGATGAGCGATCCGCCCGAGCCCCTGGAACTTCCGGGCCCCACGGGTTCGGCTATCCCGACCGGGTTCCGTTCCCAGCGCACCGCGCTGGCGCTGGCGCCCGCGACGGTCACCAAGGTGTCCGCCCTGGCCCGGGAGACCGGTGCCACCCCGTACATGGTGCTGCTCGCCGCGTTCGGCGTCCTGATCAACCGTTACACCCACACCGATGACTTCCTGGTCGCCAGCCCGGTGCTCAACCGCGGCACCGACGACGCCATCGGCTACTACGGCAACACCGTGGCCATGCGGCTGCGCCCGCAGGCCTCCCAGGGTTTCCGCGACTTCGTGCTGGCCACCCGCGACACCGCGCTGGGCGCGTTCGCGCACCAGCGCATCAACCTGGATCGTGTGGTGCGCGAACTGAATCCGGACCGCCGCCACGGCGCCGAGCGGATGACCCGGATCAGCTTCGGCTTCCGCGAACCCGACGGTGGCGGTTTCCGCCCCGCGGGTGTGCAGTGCGCCCGCGGTGAACTGCGCGGGCACGTCACCCAGTTGCCGCTGGGCTTCATGGTCGAGTTCGACGGCACCGGTGCGGTGGTGGAGGCCGAGCACCTCACCGAGATCATCGACGCGGACCTCGCGCAGCGCATGCTCACGTCGTTCGCGGTGTTGCTGGACAACGCCCTGGACGACCCGGAGCGCCCGCTGGCCCGCCTCGACATCTTCTCGGCCGAGGACGCCGAGTGGATGCGCGCGATGTCGCACGGTGAGCGGTTCGACACCCCCGCCACCACCCTGACCGCGCTGGTCGAGGAGCAGGCCGCCAAGACCCCCGATGTCACCGCCGTGGTGTACGAAGGCCGCCACCACAGCTACCGCGAGATCAACGAGGCCGCGAACCGGTTGGCGCACAAGCTGATCGCGCAGGGCATCGGCACCGAGGACCGCGTCGCGGTGCTGATGGAGAAATCACCGGAACTGGTCATCACCGCGCTCGGCATCGTCAAGGCCGGCGCGGTGTACCTGCCGGTCGACCCGACCTACCCCGAGGACCGGCTCAGCTACATCCTGTCGGACTCCGACCCGAAGGTCGTGCTCCGCGAACTGGCCACCGACCTGGACGCATACTCCGGTGCGGATCCCACCGACACCGACCGGGTGCGTCCGCTGCTGCCGGAGAACACCGCCTACCTGATCTACACCTCCGGTTCCACCGGCCTGCCCAAGGGCGTGCCGGTGCCGCACCGGCCGATCGCCGAGTACTTCGCCTGGTTCGGGCCGGAATACGAAGTCTCCGATCAGGACCGGCTGCTGCAGGTGGCCTCGCAGGGCTTCGACGTCTCGATCGGCGAGATCTTCGGCATGCTCGCCGCCGGCGCCCGCCTGGTGATCCCGAAGCCCGACGGGCTGACCGACATCGGCTACCTGACCGACCTGCTGCGCAACGAGGGCGTCACCTCGATGCACTTCGTCCCGTCACTGCTGGGCCTGTTCCTGTCGCTGCCCGGGGTCAACGAATGGCGCACCCTGCAACGCGTCCCGATCGGCGGCGAGGCACTGCCCGGTGAGGTGGCCGACAAGTTCCACGCCATGTTCGACTCGCTGCTGCACAACTTCTACGGACCCACCGAAACGGTGCTCAACTGCAGCCGCTTCAAGGTCGAAGGCAAGCAGGGCTCGCGCATCGTGCCGATCGGCACCCCGAAGATCAACACCACCATGCACCTGCTCGACGATTACCTGCAGCCGGTGCCGGTCGGGGTGATCGGCGAGATCTATATCGGCGGAACGCATGTCGCGCACGGATACCACGACCGTCCGGCGCTGACCGCCGAACGCTTCATCGCCGATCCGTTCAACCCGGGCAGGAGGATGTACCGCTCCGGTGACCTCGCCCGCCGCAACGCCGACGGTGACATCGAATTCGTCGGGCGCGCCGATGAGCAGGTCAAGATCCGCGGTTTCCGGATCGAACTCGGTGAGATCGCCGCCGCCATCTCGGTGGACCCGTCGGTGGGGCAGGCCGTGGTGGTGGTCAGCGACGTCCCCGGACTGGGTAAGAGCCTGGTCGCCTATGTCACCCCGGCCGGTGCGGCCGGCATCGTCGAGATCGACCGGATCCGCGCCCGCGTCGCCGCCGCCCTGCCGGAATACATGATCCCGGCCGCCTATGTGGCCATCGACGAGATCCCGATCACCGCGCACGGCAAGATCGACCGGAAAGCGTTGCCGGAACCCGAGATCGTGGTCGCCACCGAATACCGCGAACCGGCCACYGACACCGAGCGCGACGTCGCCGAACTGTTCGCGGAGCTGCTCGGCCGCGACGCGGTGGGCGCCGACGATTCGTTCTTCGAACTCGGCGGGCACTCGCTGCTGGCCACCAAACTGGTGGCGGCGGTGCGCGCACGCTGCCGCGTCGACATCGGGGTGCAGGAGATCTTCGAGCTCGGCACCGTCAGCGGTATCGCCGCGCACATCGATGTGATCGCCGCCGCCGGTGGCCGCTCCGACCGTCCGGCCATGGTGGCCGTCCCGCATGAGGGACCGCTGCAGATGTCGGCCGCCCAGCTGCGGCAGTGGTTCCAGTTCCGCATCGACGGCCCGAACCCGGTCAACAACATCCCGTTCGCGGCCCGACTGAGCGGACCGAACAACCCGGAGGCGTTCGTCGCCGCCATCACCGATGTGGTGAACCGGCACGAGATCCTGCGCACCACCTACCGCGAGATCGATGGGGCACCGTTCCAGATCATCAACCCGGCTGCGGCGGTGCCGGTGCGCCGCGCGCGTGGCGACGGCGAGGAGTGGCTGCAGGCCGAGCTGACCGCCGAACGGCGTTACTGCTTCGATCTGGAGCACGAATGGCCGATCCGGGCCGCGGTGCTGTCCACCGCGAATGAGCATGTGCTGTCGTTGGTGGTGCACCACATCGCCGCCGACCACTGGTCGGCCGGGGTGCTGTTCACCGACATCCTGACCGCCTACCGGGCCCGCAGTGCCGGGCAGGCACCGGATTTCGAGCCGCTGCCGGTGCAGTACGCCGACTACGCGGCCTGGCAGGCCGGACTGCTGGGCGGCCAGGCCGAGAGCATCACCGCGCAGCGTGACTACTGGGTGGAGCAGCTCTCGGGACTGCCCGAGGAGAACGGGCTGCGCCCGGACTTCCCGCGCCGGCCCGTTCCCGGCGGGGAAGGTGACGCGCTGCCGTTCACCATCGACACCGCAACCCGCGCGAAACTGACCGAACTGACCCGCGAACTCGGCATCACCGAGTTCATGCTGCTGCAGGCCGCCGTCGCCGTCGCGTTGCACAAGGCGGGCGAGGGGACCGACATCCCGCTGGGCACGCCGGTTGCCGGCCGCACCGAGCCCGAACTCGACGGGCTGATCGGCTTCTTCATCAACATCGTGGTGCTGCGGAACCGTCTGGACGGCAACCCGACCGTGCGCGAGGTGCTGAGCCGGGCCCGGGAGATGGCGCTGGGCGCGTACGCGCACCAGGATCTGCCCTTCGACCGGGTCGTCGATGCCGTCAGCCCGGTGCGCTCGCTGTCGCGTAACCCGCTGTTCGGAGTGGTCGTGCACGTGCGGGAGGAACTGCCCTCGGATCAGGTCATCGACACCTCGGAGGAGGGCGAGACCCGGTTCACCGCGCTGGAGCCGACATTCGATGTGGCACATGCCGATCTGTCGCTGAACTTCTTCGCCGAGACGGCGCCCGACGGTGCACCGGCGGGCTACCAGGGAACCGTCATCTACCGCACCGAGCTCTACCGGCAGGAAACCGCACGACGGTTGATCTCCTGGCTGGAGCGGGTGCTGCAGGCCTTCGCCACCGAGCCCGACCGCACGCTGCGCGATATCACCATCGCCGACGGCGACCAGGACATCGTCGCGGAGTGGAGCCGGTCGGCCGTCCCGCTGACCGGCCTGCCGCAGACCACGGGCGCCGACCGGGTGCACCTGCTCGACGAGTGGCTGTCCCCGGTGGCGGCCGGTGTCACCGGCGATGTGTACTACGCCGGTGGTGCCGTCGACGCCTCCTACGAAACCATCAGCCCCGCAGCGGCTTTCCGGTATCCGGAAAACCCATTCGGCCCCGGCACCCGGCTGTATCGCACCGGCGACCGTGCCCGGTGGAACTCCGACGGCACACTGGAATACCTGGAAGGCGGCGAGCATCGGGTGCAGGCCGCCCTCGAGGCGGCCCCGGGTGTCGCCGCGGCGGCCACCCGGTACTGGGAGACCCGCAGCGGCACGGTGCTGGGTGGCTACGTGGTGGCCGCCGAACCGGTGACCGATGCGGATGCGTACGTCGCCGCGCTGCGCGCGGCACTGCCCGACGAGCATGCGGCGCTGCCGATCACCGTGCTGAACTCGCTGGAGGGCGGGTCGTTGCCGCGCCCGGTGGTGGTGTCCACCGCACCCAGCGAACCGGCCCGCACCGAGACCGAACGCGCACTGGCCGCCATGCTGATCGACCTGCTGTCGGTGGAGGAGTTCGGTCGTCACGACGACTTCTTCACCCTCGGCGGTGACAGCATCCTGGCCGTGCAGTTGGCCGCCCGCGCACGGGACGCCGGTATCCCGCTGACCGCCCGGATGGTTTTCGAGCATCCCGAACTCGCCGAGCTCGCCACCGCGATCGACGCCAGGGCCGGTGAGGCAGTGGCCGGAGGCATGAACACCGACACCCGGCACGAGCCGATGGCGGCATCGGGGCTGTCCGACGACGAATTGGCCGCTCTGACCGCGGGGTGGGGCACCGACCAGACATGAGCTCGCCGCCTCCCAATCCCCGGGTCGCTCCGCTCCCGCCCGCCGACAAGCCCTCCATCTCCGATGTGATGGCACTCAGCCCCCTGCAGCAGGGGCTGTACTCGCTTGCCGGTCTGACCGACAGCGAGGCCGGAGCCGACCCCTACTTCATCGCGATGGCCGCCGACATCGAGGGCGACCTAAATGCCGAGCTGCTGAAGTCCTGCGCCGAGGCGATGCTGGAGCGCCACCCCAATGTCCGGGTCAGCTTCTTCCAGGGAAACCTGAGCCGGCCGGTCGCGATCGTGCCCGCCACCTTCGAGCTGCCCTGGCAGCACATCGTCGCGGACGCCGGCGAGGCTGCCGCGCTGGAGGCCGAGGTGCGAGGCCGGCCCTTCGATCTCGGCAAGGGCCCGTCGATCCGGTTCCTGCTGGTGCAGATGCCGCAGCGGCAATGGCGGCTGGTGGTGGTCGCACATCACATCGTGATCGACGGCTGGTCACTGCCGGTGTTCGTCAGCGAGCTCATCGGCCTGTACCGGGCCGGTGGCGATCTCGCCGCAATACCGCCGGCGCCGCGGCCCTACCGCGACTACATCGGCTGGCTGGCCGGCCGGGACCCGGAAACCAGCAAGCAGCGGTGGCGCACCCATCTCGCCGATCTGGACGGCCCGACGCTACTGACCCCGGCGCTGGGTGGCGAGGCCGTGCCCGGCCTGCCCACCCGTACCGAGATCGAGCTCGACGAAACGGCCACCGCAGAGCTGATCGAAGCGGCCAGGAGCCGGGGCGTCACCGTCAGCACGATGTTCCAGATGGCCTGGGCGACAATACTGTCCGCATTCACCGACCGCTCCGACGTGGTATTCGGGGTGACGGTGTCCGGCCGGCCCGACGAACTGTCCGGCGTGGAAGCCATGGTCGGGCTGTTCATCAACACCGTGCCCCTGCGCATCCGGCTCGACCCGACCGAACGGGTCGGGCAGCAATGCCTGGCGCTGCAACGCGAAGCCGCCGAACTGCGCGACCACGGCTACCTCAGCCACACCGAACTGCGGGCGGCCGGCGGTATCGGCGAGCTGTACGACACCCTGCTGGTGTACGAGAACTTCCCGCCCGGCGGATTGGTCGGCAGCGGCGAGTTCGACCTGGGCTCGGCGGTGATCCGGCCCGCCGCGCTGGAGAGCCTGTCGCATTTCCCGGTCACCATCGCCGCCCACCCGACGCACGGGCGATTGACCGTGCTCGTCGAAACCCTGGACGGCGCACTGGGACTGCTGAATCCCGAGACGCTGGGGCAGCGGGTGCTGGCAGTCGTGCAGCGCCTGCTGAAGTCGTGGGGACGCCCGATGCGGGAGGTGAACGTCACCCTCGACGGCGAAGTCGTGACCTCCGAGATCACCGAAACTGCCGGCGCCACGGGTGGTTTCCACACCGCGGTCGCCGCGGTCGCTGCCGAGTACCCGGACGAGATCGCGTTGAGCTGGGATCCCGCCACGTCGTCGAACTTCGGAAACCGCAGCGAGTTGAGCTACCGCCAATTCGACAGCGCCGCCGACCGGTTGGCGGCGGATCTGCAGCGCAGGGGAGTGCACGCCGAGACCCCGGTGCCGATCCTGTTGCGCCGCGGCCCCGACTACGTGGTGGCCATGCTCGCCGTGCTGAAGGCCGGCGGACTGATCGTGCCGCTGGATCCGGGGATGCCTGCGGAACGCGTCCGCGAAATCGTCGGCCAGACCGGCGCACACCTGATCATCGACGACGCATTGTTGGTGGACGTCGGGGACCCGGAACCGGACTACCGGCCCGCGCAGATACGGTCCGGGCAGGGCGCCTACATCATCTTCACCTCTGGAACGACCGGAAAACCCAAGGGCGTCATCGGAACTCACAGCGCACTGCTCGCCTACGGTGACGATCACGTGCGCAACGTGCTCGGCCCGGCACAGGCCAGGCTGAACCGCACGTTGAGCATCGCCCATGCCTGGTCGTTCACCTTCGACGCGGCGTGGCAGCCRCTGGTGGCACTGCTCGGGGGTCATCGGGTCCACATCATCGGCGACGATGTGCAGCGCGACGCCGAGGCGCTGGTAGCCACCATCGGGCGCTTCGGCCTGGACATGATCGACACCACGCCGTCGATGTTCACTCAGCTGCGGGCCGCCGGGCTGCTGTCCGCCGTGCCGCTGGCGGTGCTGGCCCTGGGCGGCGAGAACATCGACACCGCGGCCTGGCAGGGCATCCGCGCCGAATGTGAACGCACCGGTATGCGGGCCCACAACTGCTACGGCCCCACCGAAACCACCGTGGAGGCCGTGGTCGCCGCGATCGCGGAGAACGATCAGCCGTGCATCGGCGTGCCGACCGATCCGATGACCGCGCACGTGCTGGACAGCTGGCTGCGTCCGGTCCCCGCGGGGGTCGCCGGCGAGCTGTACCTGACCGGCGGGCAGCTCACCCGCGGCTATCTGGGGCGCGCGGGGGAGACCTCGGGGCGCTTCGTCGCCGATCCCGTGCACCCGGGTGCCCGGATGTACCGCACCGGCGACGTCGTCCGGCGGCTGAAGGGCAATGCCCTGCAGTTCCTCGGCCGCAGCGACGATCAGGTCAAGATTCGTGGCTTCCGGGTGGAACCCGCGGAGGTGGCCGCCGCCCTGCACCGCCACCCCGATGTCCGGCACGCGCATGTCGCGGTGCGACGCCACCGCAGCGGACCGCGGCTCACCGCGTACGTGGTGAGCGGCGTGCCGGTGAGCGAACTGCGGCGCATGCTGACCACCACCCTGCCCAGATACCTGGTGCCGCACCACATCATCGACGTCGGGGCGATACCGCTGACCTCACACGGCAAGGTCGACGACGCCGCACTGGCCGCCCTGGACGCCGACCGCGGCGTCGGGCAGGCCGACGCGTTCGCCGCCCCCGCCACCGATACCGAGGTCGTGCTCGCCGAGGTGCTGGGCGAGGTGCTGGACACAAAGGTCGTCGACGTCAACGCCGACTTCCTGGACCTCGGCCTGGACAGCATCGTCGCGCTGTCCGTGGTGCAGGCGGTGCGCCGGCGCGGGGTGTCGCTGCGGGCCCGGCTGATGCTGGAATGCACCAACATCCGCGAGTTGGCCGCAGCCATCGACACCGACGTCGCGGCCGAACAGTTCGACATCGAGGACACCGGACCCATACCGCTGCTGCCCGCCGGGCACTGGCTGCTGGCCCACGGGGATCCGCGCCGGCTGGCATCCACCGAGGCGATCCGGCTGCCCGGCGGCGCCAGCCGCGAACAATTGGATGCTCTGCTGCGCAGCGTGATCGACGGCCACGCGGCGCTGCACAGCCGATTGGACCGCGTCGCAATGACATTGGTCGATCATCCGGTGGGCGACATCCTCACCGAGGTCGACGCATCGGGTGAGCTGACCGCCGCCGTCGCGCTGCACACCGACGCCGCGGTGCAGCGGCTGGACCCCGACCGGGGTGCGATGTTCAACGCGGTGTGGCTGCACCACGACAGCGGCGCCGAGGTGCTGCTCATCACCGCCCATGTGCTCGCCATGGACCCGGCCTCCTGGCACATCGTGCTCGGCGAACTCGAAACCGGTTGGCACGCCGTCACCGCCGGCCGCACGCCCGCCGCCGTGCGTGAGCACACCTCACTGCGGCAGTGGTCACGGATGCTGGCCGAGCGTGCCCTCAAACTCGACACCTGCGATTTCTGGGAGCGCCAGCTCGACGGTGCGGATCCCGATCTCGGCACCCGCCGGGTCCGGCCGGACACCGACCGCGCCGCCGACGCCGTGGTGTCGATGTCCTTCGTCGGCCGGGCCGTCACCGCGCAGGTGCTGGCCGCACCGGTCCCGGTGCCCGAGGTGCTGGCCGCGGCGACGGCCCGGGCACTGACCGCCTGGCGTCGCCTGCGCGGACAGGACACGCCCGCACCGCTGCTGGCGCTGGAGACCTATGGGCGCGCCGACGGCGTCGTCTCGGCCGGGCTCGCCGACGATTCCCGTCAGATCGACACCGGGGACACGGTCGGCCTGCTCAGCGCGATCTACCCGGTGCGCCTAGGGGCCGAGGATGTCCGCGGGGTCGCCGACGAACTGGCCGCCATCCCCGGCGACGGCATCGACTACGCGCTGCTGCGTTATCTGCGCACCGATACCGCCGAACGGCTCGGAGCCCACCGCGGTCCGCAGATCCTGCTGAACTACCTGGGCCGCATGCGCCAGGCGCCCGGTGGTTCGGCGCTGACACTGGACCGGGACCTGCTGACCCAGGTGTCCCGGACACCGGAACCCGATCTGGCGGTGCGCCATGAGATCACGCTGAACGTGGCAATGGTCGACAAGGACGGCTCCCCGGTGCTGGGGACGCAGTGGCGCACCCTGCCCGACATTCTTTCTGCCGACGACGTCGCCACCCTGCAGGCGCTGTGGCAGGACGCTCTACGAGAGGTGATCCAATGACATCCACTCCGACCCTCGCCGTCATCGGTGCCGGCGTGAAGGCGATCGCGGTGGCCGCCAAGGCCGCCGAGCTGCGCGCCATGGGCGTCGCCGCCCCCGATGTGGTGGCCATCGAACGCACCGCGGTGGCCGCCAACTGGCAACCCGCCGGCGGCTGGACCGACGGGCAGCACCGGCTGGGCACCGGCCCGGAGAAGGACATCGGGTTCCCGTACCAGTCGGCGCTGGTGCCGCGGCGCAACGCCGAACTGGACCGGCGGATGATGGGGCACAGCTGGCAGTCCTACCTGATCTCGACCGGGCAGTTCGCCGAGTGGATCGACCGCGGGCGACCGGCCCCGGCGCACAAGCGCTGGAGCCAGTACCTGAAATGGGTGGCCGACAACACCGGGATGACGGTCCGCCACGGTGAGGTCTCCGAGATCGGGCTGCAGTACGGCGATGACGGGGTGCGCTGGGAACTGGGCACCCGGGAAGGCGTCGTGCACGCCGACGCGCTGATGGTCACCGGGCCCGGACAGGCCGAGCGCTCCATCCTGCCGGGCAACCCGCGGGTGCTCTCCATCGCTCAGTTCTGGCACCGGGCGGCGCAGCACGAGCTGATCGCTGCGGACCGGGTGGCGGTCATCGGCGGCGGCGAGACCGCCGGCACCATGCTCGATGAGCTGTTCCGGCACCGGCTTTCGACCATCACGGTGATCTCTCCGCAGGTGACGCTGTTCACCCGCGGCGAAGGATTCTTCGAGAACGCGCTGTACTCCGACCCCATCCACTGGGCCGGTCTGACGCTGGCCGAGAAGCGCGACGCGATGAACCGCACCGACCGTGGCGTGTTCTCGGTGCGGGTGCAGGAGGCGCTGCTCGCCGATGACCGCATCCGGCATCTGCGTGGCCGGGTGGCGCACGCGGTGGCCCGCGACGAACGCATCCGGCTGACCCTGCAGACCGAGCGGGGCGGGGAGCGGCTGGAGACGGTGCACGGTTTCGATCTGGTGATCGACGGATCCGGCGCCAACGCAATGTGGTTCGTGCCGTTGCTGCTCCAGGACGCACTCGACGTCCTGGAGCTGGGGATGGGCAAGGCGCTCAACGCCGACAGCATCCAGGAGTCCATCGGTTACGACCTGTCGGTCAACGATGTCGAGCCCAAGCTGTTCCTGCCGGGCCTGGCCGGTCTGACCCAGGGGCCCGGATTCCCGAACCTGAGCTGCCTGGGCCGGTTGTCCGACCGGGTGCTCGGGTCCGAGTTCTTCACCAAATCCACTGCCAGCGCGAGGAGTGCCGATGAGCAACAATCCGTTCGATGACGAGGACGGCGTCTTCTTCGTCCTGGTGAACGACGAGGAGCAGCACAGCCTGTGGCCCAAGTTCGCCGAGGTGCCCGCCGGCTGGCGGGTGGTGTTCGGTGAGAGCACCCGCGCGGACTGCCTGGCCTACGTCGAGGAGAACTGGTCCGACCTACGGCCCAAGAGCCTGCGCGACGCCATGGCGAATTGAACTGCGCGAGCAGACACAAATGGCCCCCAAAGTGGGCACTTTCGGGGCCATTTGCGTCTGCTCGCGGGGCAGCGGGGGAGGATGTTTGCCGTGATGGCCAGATTCGCGGCGGTGCTGTGRCTCCTCGCCGCCGCCGGGTATCTGGCCGCCGAGGCGTTCGCCGCGACCGCACTGCCCGGCTACGGCTACGGCGCCGACTACATCAGCACCCTCGGTGATCCCGCCGTCTCGCCGCACGCGCCGTTGATGAACGCGGCCTTCGCCGTTCAAGGTGTGTGCTTCGCCACCGCCGGGGCACTGTTCGCCGCACACGCACCGCGATCGCGGAACCGGTTGGGGTTCATGGTGTTCGCCATCGGCAACGGAATCGGCAACGTGCTCATCGCTGTCGTGCACAGCGGCCAGGGCAACCCCTGGCACGTCATCGGGGCGGTGCTCGCGATCGTCGGCGGAAACGGTGCCGCGCTCGCGGGGTCGGCCCTGCGCACGTCGAAGCCATACCGGGTGGCGTCGATCGCGCTGGGCGCGCTGGGTCTGCTGTGCCTGGTGATGGTGGGTAGCGGGGCGGGCCAGGTCGGTCTCTGGGAACGCGGCAGCGTCTACCCGATCTTTGCCTGGCAGATCCTCACCGCGGTGGTGCTGCTGCGGCGTCAGGCCGGCAGCGCGTCGTCCATCTCATAGACCCGGGCGTGCAGCACGGTGCGGTTGCGCAGCGCGGCCCGCACCGCGTGGTGCACGCCCTCTTCCAGGTAGACATCGCCCTGCCAGCGCACCGCGTGCGGGAACAGATCGCCGTAGAACGTCGAATCCTCGGACAGCAACCGGTCCAGGGCGAGCACCGTCGTGGTGGTCACCAGTTCGTCGAGCCGGATCTGGCGCGGCGGGATCTGGGCCCACTGCCGGTACGTCAGATTATGTTCGGGATACGGCTTGCCGTCGCGGACACCTTTGAAGATCACCGGCGGGCTCCCATGCAGGTGAGGTTAACCGCAAACGACGGGCAATGTCGGCGAAGTCTTTGCATGCGAAACGATGCCGAGGTGGCCCGTGCGCGACGTGATCGGTGTCGCGGTGAATATGCGCTGCTGATCCCCGTAAAATGGAAACAGACCAGATGACCAAGGGCAGGTGAACAATGGGTAGTGCGGACGATCGTCGTTTCGAGGTGTTGCGTGCCATCGTCGCCGACTTCGTCGCCACCAAGGAGCCCATCGGCTCCAAGTCCCTCGTCGAACGCCACAACCTCGGTGTTTCGAGTGCGACGGTGCGCAACGACATGGCCGTCCTGGAGGCGGAGGGCTACATCGCCCAGCCGCACACCAGCTCCGGGCGGGTACCCACCGAGAAGGGCTACCGCGAGTTCGTCGACCGCCTCGACGATGTGAAGCCGATGTCCTCCAGCGAGCGCCGGGCCATCATGACGTTCCTGGAATCCGGCGTCGACCTCGACGATGTGCTGCGCCGCGCGGTGCGCCTGTTGGCCCAGCTCACCCGCCAGGTCGCCATCATCCAGTACCCCACGCTGTCCACGTCGACGGTGCGGCACCTGGAGGTCGTGGCGCTGACGCCGGCCAAGCTGCTGTTGGTGGTCATCACCGACAGCGGCCGGGTCGATCAGCGGGTCGTCGAACTCGGCGACGCCATCGACGATCAACAACTGGCTCAGCTGCGGGAACGCCTGGCATCGGCTCTGGAGGGCAAACCGCTGTCGGCCGCGTCGGTGGCGGTGGCGGACCTGGCCAGCACGCTGGACGGGCACGGCGGTCTCGGCGACGCGGTGGGCCGGGCGGCGACCGTGCTGGTGGAGACCCTCGTCGAGCACACCGAGGAACGGCTGCTGCTCGGCGGCACCGCCAACCTCACCCGCAACACCGCCGACTTCGGTGGGTCGCTGCGCTCGGTGCTCGAAGCGCTGGAGGAACAGGTCGTGGTGCTGCGGCTGCTCGCCGTGCAACAGCAGGCCGGTAAGGTCACGGTGCGTATCGGGCACGAGACCGAGGCCGAGCAGATGCTGGGAACATCGGTGGTGAGCACCACCTACGGCAGCTCGGGCAAGGTGTACGGCGGAATGGGCGTGGTCGGTCCCACCCGGATGGATTATCCGGGAACCATCGCGAACGTCGCCGCCGTTGCCCTCTACATAGGTGAAGTCCTGGGCACCCGATGAGGGAATGCCGCCGACGGCGGCACGAGAGAGGTATTTAGCGTGGCACGCGATTATTACGGTCTGCTCGGCGTGAGCAAGGGCGCCAGTGATTCGGAGCTGAAGCGCGCCTACCGCAAGCTGGCCCGTGAACTGCATCCCGACGTCAACCCCGATGAGGCGGCCCAGGCGCGCTTCACCGAGATCCAGCTCGCCTACGAGGTGCTCTCCGATCCGGAGAAGCGCCGCATCGTCGACCTCGGCGGCGACCCGCTGGAGAGCGCGGGCGCGGGCGGCGGCGGTTTCTCCGGTGCCGGCTTCGGTGGGCTCGGCGACGTGTTCGAGGCGTTCTTCGGTGGCGGCGCGGGTTCGCGCGGCCCCATCGGCCGGGTGCGCCCGGGCTCGGACTCGCTGCTGCGGATGCGTCTGGACCTGACCGAGTGCGCGACCGGCGTGACCAAGCAGGTCGCCGTCGACACCGCGGTGCTGTGCGACCTGTGCCAGGGTAAGGGCACCCACGGCAACTCGGTGCCCAAGACCTGCGACACCTGCAAGGGCCACGGCGAGGTGCAGACCGTGCAGCGCTCGCTGCTCGGCCAGGTGATGACCTCACGCCCCTGCCCGGTCTGCGGCGGCGTCGGCGAGGTCATCCCGGATCCGTGCCACCGCTGCGGCGGCGACGGCCGGGTGCAGGCCCGCCGCGAGATCAGCGTCAAGATCCCGGCCGGGGTCGGCGACGGTATGCGGGTGCGCCTGGCCGCCCAAGGTGAGGTCGGCCCCGGTGGCGGACCGGCCGGTGACCTGTACGTCGAGGTGCACGAGCAGCCCCACGAGATCTTCGTCCGCGACGGCGATGACCTGCACTGCACGGTGTCGGTACCGATGTTCGACGCCGCACTGGGCACCTCGGTGTCCGTGGACGCCATCATCGACGGCCCCACCGAGCTGATCATCCCGCCCGGGACCCAGCCGGGCGCGGTGACCACCCTGCGCGGGCACGGCATGCCGCATCTGCGCTCCGGTGTGCGCGGCAACCTGCACGCCCATGTCGAGGTGCTGGTGCCCACCCGCCTCGACGGCACCGACTCGGAGTTGCTGCGCAAGCTCAAGGAGCACCGCCCGCGCGACGTCGCCGAGGTGAAGTCCAGCCGCGGCGGCGCCGGGGCGAACAACGGCGGGCTGTTCAGCCGGCTGCGTGAGACGTTCTCGGGGCGTTGAGAAGTCTTTTCTACGTCGATGAACTGCCCGGCGTGGGCGGTACCGCCGTCGTCGACGGTGACGAGGGTTTCCACGCCTCCAACGTGCGCCGCATCCGGCCCGGCGAGGAACTCGACCTCGGCGACGGTGCCGGCACCGTCGCGCACTGCGTCGTCGAGGAGGCCGTCAAGGGGCGGCTGTCGGCCCGGGTGCTGGACGTGACCGAGGTGCCCCGTCCGTCACCGGCGGTGACCGTCGTGCAGGCGCTACCCAAGTCCGAACGTTCGGAGCTGGCAATCGAATTGGCCACCGAGGCCGGTGCCGACGGCTTCCTGGCCTGGCAGTCCCAGCGTTGTGTGGCCCGGTGGGAATCGGCGGCCAAGGTCGACAAGGGGCTGCGGCGCTGGGGCGCGGTGGCCCGGTCTGCGGCCCGGCAGTCCAGACGTGCCCATGTCCCCGAGGTCGACGGGCTGGTGTCCACCGCGGAACTGGTCCGCCGGGTCCCGGATGCGCTGACGCTGGTGCTGCACGAATCCGCGACGGTCCCGCTGGCCGAGATCGGTCTGGCCGAGGCGCAGGTGGTGCTGCTGGTGGTCGGTCCCGAGGGCGGCATCAGCGATGAGGAGCTGGCCGAACTGACCGGTGCCGGGGCCCGCACCGTCCGGCTCGGGCCGTTGGTGCTGCGTACCTCGACGGCCGCGGCGGTGGCACTCGGCGCGATCGGGGTGCTGACCAGCCGTTGGGACCTGAAGAACTAACCATTGGGACAGGTCGGTGACCAGCGGTAAACTTGAGGGCACCATTTCAAGAGAGCACAGGAAGCAGGCACGAAAGCGCACGTGACGCCCCGCGAGACGACCGCTGGCCCGATTTCCGGACCGGTACGAAGCAGCATCACTGTTCCGCCCGACAGCATTGTGGGCCTGCTGGGTTCGGCCGATGAGAACCTGCGTGCGCTGGAGAAGCTGCTCACCGCCGATATCCACGTGCGCGGTAATGCCATCACCTTCAGCGGCGAGCCCGCCGACGTGGCCCTGGCCGAGCGCGTCGTCACCGAACTGACCGCGGTGATCTCCCGGGGCCAGCCGCTGAACCCCGATGCCGTGCGCCACAGCGTGTCGATGCTGACCGGCGCCGACGACGCCTCGCCGGCCGAGGTGCTCACCCTGGACATCCTGTCCCGGCGCGGTAAGACCATCCGGCCCAAGACGCTGAATCAGAAGCACTACGTCGACGCCATCGACACGCACACCATCGTCTTCGGGATCGGCCCGGCCGGCACCGGCAAGACCTACCTGGCGATGGCCAAGGCCGTGCACGCGCTGCAGACCAAGCAGGTCAACCGGATCATCCTGACCCGCCCCGCGGTGGAAGCCGGTGAGCGCCTTGGCTTTCTGCCCGGCACCCTGACCGAGAAGATCGACCCGTACCTGCGCCCGCTGTACGACGCGCTGCACGACATGATGGATCCCGCCGCCATCCCGAACCTGTTGGCCGCGGGCGTGATCGAGGTGGCGCCGCTGGCGTTCATGCGCGGCCGCTCGCTCAATGACGCGTTCATCATTCTCGACGAGGCGCAGAACACCACCCCCGAGCAGATGAAGATGTTCCTGACCCGGCTCGGGTTCAACTCCAAGATGGTCGTCACCGGCGACGTCACGCAGGTCGACCTGCCCGGCGGCGCCCGCTCGGGCCTGCGCGCGGCCAGCGACATCCTCGACGGCATCGAGGACATCCACTTCTCCGAGCTCACCAGTGCCGATGTGGTGCGCCACCGGCTGGTCTCCGAGATCGTGGACGCCTACTCGCGGCATGAGGCGCAGCCCGAACTGATCAACCGCGCGCAGCGCCGTTCGTCGGGCGGGCGTCCGCGGCGATGAGCATCGAGGTATCGAATGAGTCGGGGATGGACGTCTCCGAACAGGAACTGGTCAGTGTCGCGAAGTTCGTCATCGCGCAGATGGACGTGAATCCGGCGGCCGAACTGTCGATGGTGCTGCTGGACACCGCGGCGATGGCCGACCTGCACGTGCGCTGGATGGACCTCCCCGGTCCCACCGACGTGATGAGCTTCCCGATGGACGAGCTGGAGCCCGGGGGACGCCCGGATGCGGCCGAGCCCGGTCCGTCCATGCTCGGCGACATCGTGCTGTGCCCGGAGTTCGCGGCCGTTCAGGCCGAGAAGGCCGGGCATTCGCTCGGACAGGAACTCGCCCTGCTCACCGTGCACGGTGTGCTGCACCTGCTGGGCTATGACCATGCCGAACCCGATGAGGAGAAGGAGATGTTCGCCCTGCAGCGCCGCCTCCTCGAAGAATGGGTGGCCGACCAAGTGGAGTCCTACCGCCAGGATCTGCAGAACGAGAAGGATCGCCGGCTGCTGGACAAGTCGCGATATTTCGACCAGCAGTGACCGGCCTCGCCCCGCTGCTCGGTGCAGTGCTGCTCATCGGCCTCGGTGGGCTCTTCGCCGCCGTGGACGCCGCGATCAGCACCGCCTCGCTGGCCCGCGTCGAGGAGATGGTCCGCGATGAGCGCCCCGGCGCCATCCGGCTGGCCCGCGTGCTGGTGGACCGTCCCCGCTACATCAATCTCGTGGTGCTGCTGCGCATCACGTGTGAGGTGAGCGCGACCGTTCTGCTGGTGTCCTATCTGGACGGCTACCTCGGTGTGGCGTGGGGCCTGTTCGCCGCGGCGGCAACCATGGTGGTGGTCAGCTTCGTCGTCATCGGCGTCGGTCCACGGACCGTCGGCCGGCAGAACGCGTACACCATCGCCCTGTCGGCAGCCCTTCCGCTGCACGCGATCTCGGTGCTGCTGACCCCGATCAGCCGGTTGCTGGTGCTCATCGGCAACGCGTTGACCCCCGGCCGTGGCTTCCGCAACGGGCCGTTCGCGTCCGAGATCGAACTGCGCGAGGTCGTCGATCTGGCCCAGCAGCGCGGCGTGGTGGCCGACGACGAACGGCGGATGATCCAGTCCGTGTTCGAACTCGGGGACACCCCGGCGCGCGAGGTGATGGTGCCGCGCACCGAGATGGTGTGGATCGAATCCGACAAGACCGCCGCGCAGGCGCTGTCGCTGGCCGTGCGCAGTGGGCATTCCCGGCTGCCGGTGATCGGGGAGAACGTCGACGACGTCGTCGGTGTGGTCTACCTCAAGGATCTTGTGGCGCAGACGCGCACCGAATCTTCCCCCGGCGCTTCGCTCGCCCCGGCGAACGGTCGCACCGACGCCATGGTCGGCGAACTGATGCGCCCAGCGGTGTTCGTCCCGGACTCCAAACCATTGGATTTGCTGCTGCGCGAGATGCAGCGCGATCGCAAGCACATGGCCCTGCTGGTCGACGAGTACGGCGCGATCGCCGGGCTGGTCACCATCGAGGACGTGCTCGAGGAGATCGTCGGCGAGATCAACGACGAGTACGACGCCGATGAGGTCGCGCCGTGGGAGGTGCTGGGCTCCAATCGGTTCCGGGTGTCCACCCGGCTGCCCATCGAGGACCTGACCGAACTCTACGAGGACCTGGACATCGGTGAGGACCTGGAGGTCGACACCGTCGGCGGGTTGCTCGCGCACGAACTCGGCCGGGTGCCGCTGCCCGGCGCCCAGGTCAGTTGGAACGGATTGCGGTTGCGGGCCGAAGGTGGCCCGGACCATCGCGGACGGGTGCGGATCGGCACAGTGCTGATCGCCCCGGAAGCGCCACCGGAGGAGGAGAAGTGACCCGTCTGGACGCCGAGGACGACAAGCTGGTCGTGCTGGCCCGCGGAGCGATGGGCCGCGCAGAAGCGGCCCAGGGTGCCGCGGTGCGGGACCTGGATGGACGCACCTATGCCGGTGCGCCGGTCACACTGTCGGCGCTGAGCCTGACCGCGCTGCAGGCGGCGGTCGCCGCCGCGGTGTCCAGCGGCGCGGCCGGACTGGAATCGGCGGTGCTGGTCGGCGGATCGGCCGACGATCCCGGGATCGGTGCGGTGACCGAGCTGTCCCCGACGGCGACGGTCATCGTCACCGATCGTGCCGGCAAGCCGGCGGAGTCCTCGTGAGCGACGAATTCCGGTCCGGTTTCGTCTGTTTCGTCGGCCGGCCCAACACCGGCAAGTCGACACTGACCAACGCGCTGGTCGGCGAGAAGGTGGCCATCACCTCGAACCGGCCGCAGACCACCCGGCACACCATCCGCGGCATCGTGCACCGCGAGGACTTTCAGATCATCCTCGTCGACACCCCCGGTCTGCACCGGCCCCGCACCCTGCTCGGGGAGCGGCTCAACGAACTGGTCAAGGGCACCTACTCCGACGTCGACGTCATCGGGCTGTGCCTGCCCGCCGATGAGGCGATCGGACCGGGCGACCGGTGGATCTATGAGCAGATCCGGGCCGTGGCGCCCAGGACCACCCTCATCGTGATCGTGACCAAGATCGACAAGGTACCCAGGGACAAGGTGGCGGCGCAGCTGATGGCCGTGAGCGAATTGGTCGGGGACACAGCCGAAATCGTGCCGGTGTCGGCGACCAAGGGCGAGCAGCTCGACGTGCTGATCGATGTCCTGGTGAGCAAGCTTCCCCCGGGCCCGGCGTTCTACCCCGACGGCGAACTCACCGACGAGCCCGAGCAGGTCCTGATGGCCGAGTTCATCCGCGAGGCCGCCCTCGAAGGTGTGCGCGACGAGCTCCCGCACTCACTGGCGGTCATCATCGACGAGGTGACCCCGCGCGAGGGCCGCGACGATCTGATCGATGTGCACGCCGTCCTGTTCGTCGAACGCGACAGCCAGAAGGGCATCATCATCGGCAAGGGCGGCGCCCGCCTGCGTGAGGTGGGCACCGCTGCGCGCACCCAGATCGAGAAGCTTCTCGGTACCAAGGTCTATCTGACGCTGCAGGTCAAGATCGCGAAGAACTGGCAGCGCGATCCCAAACAGCTCAGGAAGCTGGGTTTTTAGGGCGTCCAGCCCGGCACCTGGCCGAAATCGCGGATGTCCGACGGGACCGGCGGGGCACCGTCACCCTTGCCGTACACCGCGACCACCACGGTGCGGTCGAACAGGCTCTCCGACCAGACACCGATGTGCACATTCGAGCAGTCGGCCATGATCGCGTAGTAGTCCGGCCGGTGGTACCACTGGTTGATCAGTTCGATGCCGCTGATCGCCAGCGCGGGGTTGATCGCGACCGTCTCGGCCACCGGCCCGGCATAGCCGGCGTTGCGGGCGCGGTCGGCGACGGTGGTGCCGTCGGACCCGATATCGCCGTTGAGCGCCCGGTTGTTGAGCACATCGTTGGTGTGCCACTGCGCGGCCAGGCGCAGCTTCGGGTTGATCTTGATCTCGGTGTCGCAGCCTGCCTTGTGCTGCACCGTGTACACGTTGGCGACCACGCCGTCGTTGAGTCGCCGGTTGTCGGCGTTGGCGGTGGGTGCGGCCAACACCGCCCCGGCGGCGAAGGCGGCCACTGCGACGGCCGTCGCGCAACGGCGGGTGTTCGTCATAGGGGGTGACATTACGTCAGCGCGGGACCGTCCCACCAAGGTTCCGGTTGCTTGGCCATCCAGCCGTTCACCCCTTCGAGCGCGGCGGCCAGCGAGATCAGCATGGGTTCGCTGTCGGCGGGACCCATCAGCTGCACGCCGATCGGCAGCCCGTCGGAGGTGAATCCGGCCGGGATGTTGATCGACGGCCAGCCCAGCAGGTTCCACGGCCAGGTCACCGGGCAGGCGCGGATCATGGCCCGGTCGGTGGCCAGCGGGCCGCGGTCGTCGTACTCGTCGACCAGGGACGGGGGCAGTGCCGTGGTGGGGGCGAGCACCACGTCGGCGATGTTGAAGATCCAGCCGACCCGGCGCTGGGCCTGCGCCTCGGCGGCCCGCGCCTTGCGCAGGGTGTGCTGCGACAGCAACCAGCCGGTCCGGATATTGCTCACCGTGCGCTTGTCCAGCGTGACGCCGGATCCCAGTCGTTGCTGCCACTCCAGCAGTCCCGAGGTGGACCGGGCCAGGAAGTTCCACGACATCCGCAGCCCGTAGTTCGGATCGGCCTTGATGACGGTGTGCCCGAGCTGTCCGAGTTGATCGGCCACGCCCTGCAGCGCGGCCGCGATCTCCGGGTGCAGTTCGGAGCGGAAGACATTGAACGGAAAAGCCGTGGACATTGCGACGCGCAACGGGCCGGGGGCGCGGCCCACATGATCGGACACCTGGACCGGCGCCGGTTTGTGCAGATCGCCCTCGGCATTGCCGGAGGCGGCGTCGAGCACGATGGCGGCATCGGTGACGGTGCGGGCCAGCACGCCGTTGACGGTGATGCCGTTGAACGCCTCGGGCAGCGGCCAGGTGGAGATGCGTCCGCGCTGCGGTTTGATCCCGACCAGATGCGTCCAGGCGGCCGGTATCCGGACACTGCCCGCGCCGTCGGATCCGATCGCGGCGGTCACCAGGCCGGCCGCGACCGCGGCGGCGCTGCCGCCGGAGGACCCGCCCGGACTGTGCTCGCGTGACCACGGATTACGCGTGTGGCCGAATCCGGGACCGCTGGTGAACGGCCACTGACCCAGCTCGCAGGTGTTGGTCTTGCCCACGATCACCGCACCGGCGGCCCGCAACCGCCGCACCACCTCGGCGTCGGCGGTCGCGACGGGGCGTTCCCCGTCGGTGCCGAACCGGGTGGGCACCCCCGCCACGTCCACATCGTCCTTGACCGCGATGGGGATTCCCAGCAGCGGAAGTCGTTGCCCGGCAGCGCGTTTACGGTCGGCTTCGGCGGCATCGGCCAATGCCTGCTCGGTCAGCACCACCCGGAAGGCGTTCAAGGTGGGTTGGCTGGCCTCGATCGCTTTCAGGGACTTGCGTACCAGTTGGTCCGATGTCGTCGAGCCGATCGCGAGCCGGTACTGCAGCTGGGTGAGGGTGGGAAATCTCGTGGTGGGTGCCATGCGGGTGGGAATTTTCGGGGAGGGAACCATACTGATCTTGAGGATATCCGGCGTTGCGGTGCAGTCGTTGTCACCGTGCGGTGCGAGACTGTTGCGATGCGGTTGTACCGGGATCGAGCGGTGGTGCTGCGCCAGCACAAGCTCGGCGAGGCCGACCGGATCGTGACCCTGCTCACCCGCGAGAACGGCGTGGTCCGCGCGGTGGCCAAAGGAGTGCGCCGCACCCGGAGCAAGTTCGGGGCGCGGCTGGAGCCTTTCGCGCACATCGACGTTCAGCTGCATCCGGGACGCAATCTCGACATCGTCACCCAGGTGCAGTCCATCGACGCGTTCGCCGTCGACATCGTCAGCGACTACGGCCGCTACACCTGCGCCTGCGCGGTGCTGGAGACCGCGGAGCGGCTCGCCGGCGAGGAACGCGCCCCGGTGCCCGAACTGCACGGGCTGACGGTGGCGGCGCTGCGGGCGGTGGCCGGGGGCCTTCGTCCCCGCGAACTCGTCCTCGACGCGTACCTGCTGCGGGCAATGGGCATCGCGGGCTGGGCCCCGTCGCTCACCGAATGCGCCCGGTGCGCCGCGCCCGGTCCGCACCGGGCTTTCCACGTCGCCGCCGGTGGCAGCGTGTGCGTGCACTGCCGGCCGTCGGGGGCGGCGACCCCCGCCCAGGCGGTGATGGATCTCATGATCGCGCTGCACGACGGCGACTGGGAGTTCGCCGAGGCGTCCACCTCATCGCACCGGAGCCAGGCCAGCGGGCTGGTGGCCGCGCATCTGCAGTGGCATCTGGAACGTCAACTACGGACATTGCCACTGGTGGAGCGCGTCTATCGGGTAGATACCACGGCCGTTGAACGCCGAGCAGCGGTGGTCGGGCAGGATATGCCCCATGGCTACCAAACGGGGCAAGACCACGTACCCGCAGCTGCCCCCGGCGCCTGAGGACTACCCGGTTTTCCCGGACGTCTCGACGTGGCCGGTGGTGTTCCCGGAGTTGCCGCCGCGCACCAACGGCAAGTTCTCCCGGCCGCCGCAGCACCCGTCGAAGGCAGTTGCTCCGCAGATTCCCGCCGACCAGGTGCCCAACCACGTCGCCGTCGTCATGGACGGTAACGGCCGGTGGGCCACCCAACGGGGCCTGGGCCGCACCGAGGGACACAAGATGGGTGAGGCCGTCCTCATCGACATCACCTGCGGTGCCATCGAACTGGGTATCAAGCACCTGAGCGTGTACGCGTTCTCCACCGAGAACTGGAAGCGCAGCACCGAAGAGGTGCGTTTCCTGATGGGCTTCAACCGCGAGGTGGTGCGCCGGCGCCGCGAGAACCTGGACGCCATGGGCGTCAACATGCGCTGGGTGGGTTCGCGGCCGCGCATGTGGAGCAGCGTCATCAAGGAGTTCGACATCGCCGAGCAGATGACCGTCGGCAATGACGTCATCACCGTGAACTACTGCGTGAACTACGGCGGCCGTACCGAGATCGTGGAGGCGGCACGGCAACTCGCCGACGAGGCGGTCGCGGGCAAGATCAATCCGAATCGCATCAGCGAGGCGTCGCTGGCCAAGCATCTGCACCGCCCCGACATCCCCGACGTCGACCTGTTCATCCGGACGTCGGGGGAGCAACGGGCCAGCAACTTCCTGATCTGGCAGGCGGCCTACGCCGAGTACGTCTTCCAGGACAAGCTCTGGCCCGACTATGACCGCCGCGACCTGTGGGCCGCCTGCGAGGAGTACGTCAACCGCAACCGCCGGTTCGGGCGGGCGTGACGATGTCCCTCCAGGACCGGCTCGCGGCCATTGCCGAGGCGCTGCTGACGGCCACCCGTGAGGACGACGGTGCGCTGACCGTGCATCACGACGGCACTTTTGCCTCGCTGCGCGTGGTGAGCGTGGGCGAGGGGCTGGACATGGTGTCGCTCAACCAGGTGCTGGCCTGGGACCTGCCGCTGGACGACGATCTGCGGGTCAAGGTTGCCGAGCACACCCGGGTCACTCTGCTGGGCACGGTGTCGCTGGCCGAGAAGGATGACGAATCCGCGGATGTGCTGCTGCGCTACAACTTTCCGGGCTCGGGCCTATCCGATGAGGCGCTGGGCACGTTGATCATGATGGTGCTGTCCACCGGCGCGGACGTGCGGCGCACGCTCATCGCATGAATCCGGTGATCCGGATCGTGGCGGCCGTCGTGCTCGACGCGCGCAACCACGTGCTGGTGGTCCGCAAGCGGGGCACGACGACGTTCATGCAGCCCGGCGGGAAGCTGGAGCCGGGGGAGACGCCGGTGCAGGCGCTGCGCCGCGAGATCCGCGAGGAGCTCGGCACCGACGTGGTGGAGGAATCCATCCGCTCGCTGGGCCATCACGATGCGGCGGCGGCCAACGAGCCCGGCCATCGCGTCGCCGCGGACCTGTTCCTCGTGCGCCTCGACGGGCGACCGCGGCCGGGCGCCGAGATCGTCGAGATGGCGTGGGTGGACCCGCATTCACCCGGCGACATCGAGCTCGCGCCGCTGACCCTCGGTGCCGTGCTGGAGTTCGTCCGCGTCAGCTGACGGCGCACGAACTGCACACCCCGAAGATCTCGATGGTGTGACTGACGTCGGTGAACCCGTGTTCGGCCGCCACCTGGTCGGCCCACACCTCGGCGGCGCCGCCGTCGACCTCGACCGTGGCGCCGCAGATCCGGCACACCAGGTGATGGTGATGGTGCTCCGAACACAGCCGGTACACCGATTCGCCGGTGTCGGTGCGCAGTGTGTCGACCTGGCCGGCGGTGGCCATCGACTGCAGCGTGCGGTACACGGTGGTCAGCCCGATACCTTCGCCGCGCTTGCGCAGTTCGTCGTGCAGTTCCTGCGCGGACCGGAAGTCCGCGACATCGTCGAGCAGAGCGGAGATGGCCGCGCGCTGCTTCGTCGAACGGACCACGGGTGTCATGCGCGATCTCGCTTCGCTTCTCGCTGGAAAGTCATGCGTGATCTCGCTTCGCTTCTCGCTGGGATGTCACTGCGGGTCCTCGGCGGCGTGCGTGACGGCGGCCACCACGATCTCGGCGAGGTGATGGTCGACGAGGCGGTACATGACCTCGCGGCCGCTGCGCTCCCCGGCCACCACACCGGCTGACTTGAGGATGCGCAGGTGCTGGCTGACCAGCGGCTGGGGCACGTCCAGCGCGTCGACGAGTTCGTGCACGCAGCGCTGGGATTCGCGCAGTTGCAGCACGATGGCGATGCGCAGCGGGGCGGCCAGTGCGCGCAGCAGGTCGCCGGTGACGTCCAGGATCTCGCGCGACGGCAGCTCCGGGAACGGCGCACCGATATGCTCGTGCTCATGGCCGGTAGTGGAAACGGTTTTCATTATGGAGCCAGATTACATGCACGTCTGCGCATGTCAATGCTTTGCCGGGGACGCCGCGGCGTGGGTGTCGCGGTCTCATCGCTACGCTGTTGACCCGTGGCATCCATCATCGACACCGTTGCAAACCTGGCGAAACGCCGTGGCCTCGTCTACCAATCGGGCGAGATCTACGGCGGTACGAAGTCCGCCTGGGATTACGGTCCACTCGGGGTGGAGCTCAAGGAGAACATCAAGAAGCAGTGGTGGCGGTCGGTGGTCACCGGCCGCGACGACGTCGTCGGACTGGACAGCGCCATCATCCTGCCCCGTCAGGTGTGGGTGGCCTCCGGGCACGTCGCGGTGTTCAATGACCCCCTCGTCGAATGCCTGAACTGTCACAAGCGGCACCGGCAGGATCACCTGCAGGAGGCCTATGCCCTCAAGAAGGGCGGCGAACCCGATGACGTGCCGATGGGTGAGATCGTCTGCCCGGACTGTGGCACCAAGGGGCAGTGGACCGAACCGCGTGACTTCAACATGATGCTCAAGACCTACCTCGGGCCCATCGAGTCCGAAGAGGGCCTGCACTACCTGCGCCCGGAGACCGCGCAGGGCATCTTCGTGAACTTCGCCAATGTGGTGACCACCTCGCGCAGGAAGCCGCCGTTCGGCATCGGCCAGATCGGCAAGAGCTTCCGCAACGAGATCACCCCGGGCAACTTCATCTTCCGCACCCGCGAGTTCGAGCAGATGGAGATGGAGTTCTTCGTCGAGCCGTCCACCGCGCCCGAATGGCACAAGTACTGGATCGAGACCCGGCTGAAGTGGTACACCGACCTCGGTATCAACCCGGAGAATCTGCGTCTGTACGAGCACCCGCTGGAGAAGCTGTCGCACTACAGCGCGGGCACCACCGATATCGAGTACAAGTTCGGTTTCTCCGGCAACCCGTGGGGTGAGCTCGAGGGTATCGCCAACCGTACCGATCACGACTTGTCCAGCCACGCAAAGGCTTCCGGTGTGGACCTGTCGTTCTACGACCAGGCCGCCGACACCCGCTACGTGCCCTACGTCATCGAGCCGGCAGCCGGCCTGACCCGGTCACTGATGGCGTTCCTGGTGGACTCCTACACCGAGGACGAGGCCCCCAACGCCAAGGGCGGGGTGGACAAGCGCACCGTGCTCAAGCTCGACCCGCGCCTGTCCCCGGTCAAGGCGGCGGTGCTGCCACTTTCGCGGCACGCCGACTTGTCGCCCAAGGCAAAGGATCTCGCCGCCGAGCTGCGGCAGAGCTGGAACGTGGAGTTCGACGACGCCGGCGCGATCGGGCGGCGCTACCGCCGCCAGGACGAGATCGGCACCCCGTTCTGCGTGACGCTGGACTTCGATTCGCTGGAAGATCAGGCGGTCACCATCCGTGAGCGCGACACCATGGCACAGGAGCGGGTGGCCATCGACCAGGTCAGTGACTACCTGGCGGTCCGCCTCAAGGGCTGCTAGCGCTTTCCCGCGAGCGTGCGCGTCTGTTGGTGGACACGCCGTCGCGGGAGGCGAGTTAACGCACGCTCGCCACAGCCGCTTATCCACAGTCGGCGATCCATGCACAGATTCGGTGATGGGGGTCGTGCAGGCCGGCCCGCCTGACCGACGATCGGCTGCATGCCCGATGACGTTGCCGCACTGCTCGCGCGCCAAAACGGGGTAGCCACCACTGCCCAACTTCTCAACGTCTTGAGTCGCAGCCGGCTCGATACCAGGATCCGGACAGGCGAGCTCATCAAGGTGTGGCCGGGCGTGTATGCCGGCGAAGAGCCGGACAACCTCACCCGTCTTCGCGGACTGGACCTACGCGCGGGTGAGCCCGTTGCCATCTGCCTCGGAACGGCGGCTGCAGCATATGGTTTCGACACCGACAACGTGATCGACCTGCACGTGCTCAATCCCGACGGTCACCAGCTCCGGGCGTCCGACGGATTGATCATTCACCGCCGCGACGGTGCGCCGCTCGCGATGGTCGACGGTAGAGAGTCCACCACTGCGGCGTGGACGGCGGTGGAAGTGGCCCGCCTCCTGCGTCGCCCGCGCGCGCTGGCGACCCTGGATGCGGCACTGCGGACCGGCACCTGTGACCGCAGGCAGCTGCTGGATGCGGTGTCAGAACAGCGTGGCCGACGCGGCATTGTCCATGTGCGGGAACTGGTTCCGCATGCGGTGGCCGCTGCGGAATCACCCATGGAGAGCGAAGACCGACTGGTGATGCTCAATGGGCACCTGCCGGCCCCCGAGCTGCAGTACGAGGTTGTCGATCGCTCTGGACGGATGTGGCGACTCGATTTCGCCTGGCTGCACCGCAAGCTGGCCGTCGAGTACGACGGCTTCGACTGGCACAGCGACCCCGCCAGCTTCACCCGGGACCGGCAGAAGCGCGCGGCCCTGCAGGAAATGGGCTGGACCGTGTTGTCGATCGTGTCCGACGACGTCCGGCGTCGGTCTGCGGACTTCCTGCGACGCGTGGAGTTTGAGCTGTTGCGCTCACGGGTTGCGTGAGCGTGCGCGATGTCGGGCCTGGGGGCGGCGTGTCTGCCAACAGACACGCACGCTCGCGGGAAAAGTGGACATGACATATTCCTTGACGGGAATACGTTAGTCGGCTTATGGTGACTGGCATGCAAGCGGCGGTGTTCGTGGCGCTGGGGGAGCCGAGTCGCTTGCGGATTGTCGATCTGCTCAGGGCAGGGCCGTTGTCGGTCGGCGCGATCGCCGAGGCGCTCGGGATCCGGCAACCGCAGGTGTCCAAACACCTTCGGGTGCTTGGTGATTCGGGGCTCGTCAGTAGCCAGGCCCAGGCGCGGCAGCGGATCTACCAGCTCGAAGCCGCACCGTTCGAGGACATCGGCCAGTGGGCCGCGTCCTTCGAGCGGCTGTGGGAAGACCGGCTGGATTCCCTTGGTGACTTCCTGAATTCGATGACACACGAGAAAAAGGACGAAGGCTGATGATTCTGCAACTGTTCAAGAAGAAGAAAGAATTCACCCTCGAGCGCACCTACAGTGCGCCCATCAACACCGTGTGGGAAGCCTGGACCCGGGCCGAGATGCTGCAGCAATGGTGGGGCCCGAAGAACACCTTCGTCCCCGAATGCCGCATCGACCCGAGCGTCGGCGGTGAGGTCTACGTCGTCATGGAGGCCGGCGAGGGGATGGGCAAGTACGCCGGCACCCGCTGGCCGATGGCCGGCAATTTCACCCGGGTCGACCCCGTCACCCGGATGACCTACGACGCGCGGTCCTGGACCGACGGCCAGGAGTCGACGACGACGATCGAGCACACCAACGACATCACGCTCAGCGAGCGGGACGGTCAGACGACCATCACGCTGGACGTCACCATCACCAGCATCGGCGACAAGGCCAAGATGGCCGCGTTCGGGATGAAGTTCGGGTACAAGGCGCAGCTGGACAAGCTCGCCGATCACCTGGGCAGCTAGCGCCGAATTGCTGCGCCGGAGTGGCTCTGGGCTCATTTAGGATTTGAGTCGAGGGACCGAAGGGGGCGGCGATCAGCGTTCTGGGGGCATTTCTTTCGACGTGGGACAACGCCCGCGCGACGCTCGGCGAGGGCACGCCGGTCGGTGGCGCGGAGTTCGACCAGAGCGGCCAACTCGACGAGTTGCGTCGCGTGGTCGCCTCCGCCGCACCCGGGGCGGACTGGACGGGTGCCGCTGCCGAGGCCTACTCGGGCCGCAATGAACGGCTGGGCGGCACCATCGGCGGGCTCGCCGAACTCGATCGGCGCCTCGGCACCGAGGTGGATCGGTCCGCGCAGGTGGTCGCGGCGGGCCGCCGGGACCTGGACGCGGTCAAACAGTGGGTGATGAGCGCCGCGGCCAGCGTGCCGCCCAACGCGGCCGGTGAGCGTGCCCTGATCCCCGTCGTGTCACGCGGTGTCGGCGAGGTCGCCGACATCCTGCGGCGGTCCAACACCGATATGAACGGCATCGCGGCCCGTATCCGCGAGATCGGCGAGGGTTATCAGACCCTGGGCGACCGTGAGGGCCGCGACGGTGACAGCGACGATCCTGATGGTCAGCCGACCGATCAGCCGCCGGGCAAGCCCGGTGAGAACGGTATCCCCGAACCACCGCCGTGGACCAAACACGATGAAGGATCCGGTGAATGGGGCTCGCAGCCCTGGTATTCGCGCGGAGATGATCTGGCGTTCAAAGCCGCGATCGAAGGCGGTCTGCCGCTGATCGAGCAGAAATGGCCGCACGCCGCCGAACTTCTGGACCACTACCTCGACAACTCGGGGGACCCGTACAACCTGGATGTGAATTCGATGATGAACGACATCCCGCAGATGCAGGCCCGCGGGGATGCGATGGTCAACGACGAGGTGAACCGCATCGTGGCCGAGGCTGCCGCGACAGACCAGTACGGTCAGCCCGTGCCGTTCCGTACACCGTGGCAGGGCTACTACATGGACCCGGACGCCAATCCCGACTGGTATCGCGCGGTCGGCGGGGTGGACATGTCAGCCGGTGGCGTGGTGACCGTCTACCCGCCCGATACGCCGGGCGGCGAGCCCCGGGTGCATGTCGAATCGCAGGTGAACGTCGCCGACCGGTACAACTGGGACGAAGGCAAAGAAACAAAGATCGGTCCGATCACCATCACCGACGAGCAGATGGCCGGCCTGCAAACCGCCGGGCTGGCACGTGAATTCGACATCACGGGCGCGTCGTCGGTCTCGACCTACGACGGAGCTCCCCGATGAGGCTGGCCGGATTGCTGGCAGTTGTGCTGCTGATGCTGTGTGCTTGCTCGACGCCAGATGCCCCCCGCGACGGAGGAGACCAGACAATGCCGGTATCGGCGCAGACCGCAGCGGACTTCGGCGACGTGACGCTGCCGCCGGGAGTTCAGGTTCTCGGCACCGACACCGATTCGGGCCGAGACACCCGTTACCGGTTGGCTTTACGGATGACCGACGCCCAGCTCGGCGAGTTCCTCGCGCAGTTCTCCGTGGCGCCCAGGCCGTCCGACATCCCGAAGTCGACGCCGGTGATCGCCGGGCCCGAACTGAGTGCGGCGCCTGATCCGCGCTACGCCCAGGACCAGGTCGACACGGCGGCCCACGGCACGGTGACCCGTGAGATCATCGTCGACGAACGCGCACCCGACGAGGTGTATGTGCACCTGTCGCTCTACACCACCTAGAACCGGCCGCCGCCCCCGCTCATCCCGCCGCCGCTGAACCCGCCGCCACCGGAGCCCCCGAAGGTGGTGGAACTCCAGCCACCGCTGCCGATTCCGCCTCCGATGCCACCGCGCAGCGCACCGGACAGGATGTTGCCGATGATGATGCCGCCCAGCACCGCACCGGAATTGGAGCCGCCGCCACCGAACCCGCCGTAGTTGTTGTACTGCTGCTGGGCCTTGGCGACATCGCTGTTGGCGATCGTCTGGGCCTGCCCGGCGAGCATCGCCGCTCCGTTGGCGTGCGCGATGGCCTCGGCGATATTGATGCCCTGCTTGTCCTGCGCTGCCTGCAGTTGGCGCACGGCCTCGGCGAGCCGGGTGCGCGCCTCGGGTCCGATGCTGCCGCGGCGGGTGTCGATGAAATCCGAGACGCCGCGCACCCGGGACTGCGCGGAGAACAAGGCCTGCTCGAACGCCCGGCGCAGCCGTTCGGCCGCCTCGCGTTCCTCGGCGACGGTGGCCAGCAGCCGGTCCAGATCGGCGTCGGCCTGGGTGAGGGCGGTGAAGGCGCCCAGCGGGTCAGTGTTGCCGTTGGCCTGCGCCTTGGTCACCGCCCGGGTGGCGGCATCGCGGGCGGCGGTCAGCGCTTCGGTCTCGGCGATGCCGCCCTGCGCCAGCTGGGTGCCGGCGGCCTTGATGCCGTTCTGGATATCGGTGATCGCGTCGGGCAGCGTCGCGATCGCGCGGTTGATATCGGTGGCGGCACTGTCGATCGCGTCCAGCATGGTCCTGGCCTGACCGAGCGCGGACTCGGCCGCCCGGATCGAGTCGACCAGCCCGCTCTGCCGGCCCGCCGGCCGCGCCACCAGCGTCCGCGCGTTCGTGATGTTCTGATCGGCGAATGCCAGCCGGTGCTTGGCGGTTTCGGCATTGTCGGCCACCGAGTGCAGCGCGGCGGGGGAGAACTGCTGATGTAGCCCGGCCAGCGTTTGCTCGGCCGGCACGATGCGGGCGGTGAGATCGACCATCTGCTGGGTCAGCGCATCCAGGCGGGTGGGGGCATTGATCACCAGATCGCGCAGCTGGGAGAACGCCTCGCGCTGCTTGTCCAGTTCGCGATCGGCCTTGGCCGCCGCCACGATCACCCGGGTCAGCAGATCGCGGCGCTGCTGCGGGGTCTCGGGCACCGCGTCATCGAGGATGTGGCGCACGTTGAACGCCTGGGCCAGCGTCGTCTTGGCGGCGGTCACCGCGGTGCTGAACGGTGCGGTGTCCTTCTCGCCGAACTCCTCGACGGCCAGCGCCAATTCGTTCTCGCTGGTGCGTACCGCGTTGTCGACCTCGACCACGATGGAGCGGGACAGCTCGTCGAGGGTGTCCAGCGGGACGGCCGCCAGCGCGGTCGGGTCGGCCGGATCGACCCGCTGCGCGGCCGCGAAATCGGCCTCCCGGCGCTTGCGCTTACGCCGCCGTGACCACAGCAGCAGCCCGACCACCGCCAGCGCGATGACCGCCAGCATCGCCAGCACCCCGAACCAGTTCAGCTCGGAATCAGAGGATCCCGACGATGTCGAGGACGAGGCGGCGGGGCCGTCGAGGCCCTGGGCCGCGGCGATCGCCGCCTCGGCCCACTGCTGATCGCGCAGGGCCGGCTCAACCTGATTGCGGCGCAGCGCATCCACATCCACGCCGCCGGCCGCCGCGGTGGGCGCCAGCAGCGCGTAGGCGCGGTCGGTCGTGGCCACCGCCAGCAGCGCGTCGTTGCTGCCGAAATCGCTGGTCCGCATGGTGGCCCGGGCCCAGTCCGCGGCGGGCGACCCGGAGAACGAGTCCACGTACACGACCCAGAGCCGGACCTTGCGGTCGGTGTAGAGCTTGTCGATCGCGTCGGTCACCTCGGTCATGTCCGAACCGCTCAGCGCGTTCGCCTCGTCCACCACATAACTGGCCAGCCGGAACGGCGGCTGACCCGCGGCGGCGGGCGCGAGCAGGAGGCCTGCGGTCAGAACCGCGAGGGCCACACTGAGCAAACGGGCGATACGCATGCCGTCAATCTAGTGAACACGGGCGCTGTGCGACGGCGGCATGTCCGAACGGCGGCACCGCTGCTGGCAGACTGTTCGGCGGTGGCAACGCAACACGACACATCCGACCCCTACGACGACTTCGACCGGCAGCGGCTGGTGCCCGAGTCGCCGAAGGGTGCTGCACTGCCCGGAACCGACACCGAGCACCGCACCGCCTTCGCCAGGGACCGCGCCCGCGTGCTGCACTGCGCCGCGCTGCGCAGGCTCGCCGACAAGACCCAGGTGGTCGGCCCGCGCCACGGTGACACCCCACGCACCCGGCTGACGCACTCCCTGGAGGTGGCCCAGATCGGCCGCGGCATGGCCGTCGGGCTGGGCTGTGACCCGGACCTGGTCGATCTGGCCGGCCTGGCCCATGACATCGGCCACCCGCCCTACGGGCACAACGGTGAACGCGCGCTCAACGAGATCGCCGATGCCTTCGGCGGGTTCGAGGGCAACGCGCAGAATCTGCACATCCTGACCCGACTGGAACCCAAAGTGCTTGACGCCGAAGGCCGTTCCGCGGGCCTGAACCTCACCAGGGCGGCGCTGGATGCGGTCACCAAGTATCCGTGGACACGGGCCGAGAACCCCAAGAAGTTCGGTTTCTACACCGAGGACATCGCTGCGGCCTCCTGGCTGCGGAACGGGGCGCCCGCCGGGCGGCCGTGCCTGGAAGCCCAGGTGATGGACTGGGCCGACGATGTCGCCTACTCCGTGCACGACGTCGAGGACGGCGTCATCTCCGGTCGCATCGACCTGCGGGTGCTCGCCGACAGCGACGCCGCCACCGCGCTGGCCGACCTGGGGGCAAAGGCCTTCCCGGCGATCAGCCACGACGAACTGCTCGAAGCGTCGTCGAGACTCTCGCAGATGCCGGTCGTCGAGGCGGTCGGCAAGTACGACGGCACCCTGACGGCGTCGGTGGCCTTGAAGAATCTGACCAGCGAATTCGTCGGCCGCTTCGCCAACGCCGCGATCTCGCAGACCCGTGCCGCTGCCGGCCCCGGACCGTTGCGGCGGTTCGACACCGACCTGCAGGTCCCCGAACTGGTCCGGGCCGAGGTCGCCGTGCTCAAGATGCTGGCCCTGCAGTTCATCATGTCCGACCACCGTCACCTGCAGGTGCAGGCCGACCAGCGCACCCTCATCCGGGAGGTCGCGCTCGCGCTGTGGGCGCAGGCGCCCAGCGGTCTGGACCCGCAGTTCGCCCTCGAATTCTCCGAGGCCGTTGACGACGGAGCCCGGCTGCGCGTGGTGATCGACCAGATCGCGTCCTACACCGAGTCCCGGTTGGAACGAGTGCACGAAGTGCGCTCTCCCAGGCCCTTGTGACGGGCCGATAGACTGCCCGGATGGCCGGTATCGACACGTCACGGGGTGGCCGGGGCCGCATCCCCGATCGCGATATCGCCGCCATCCGCGAACGCGTCCGCATCGAAGACGTGGTGGGCGATTACGTCCAGCTGCGCAAGGCCGGAGTGGACTCCCTCAAGGGCCTCTGCCCGTTCCACGACGAGAAATCCCCGTCCTTCCATGTGCGGCCCAACCACGGGCACTTCCACTGCTTCGGCTGCGGTGAGGGCGGCGATGTCTATGCCTTCCTGCAGAAGATCGAACACGTCACCTTCGTCGAGGCCGTGGAGCTGCTTGCCGACAAGGTCGGCTACACCGTCACCTACACCGGGGCCTCGGCCACCCATGTGCAGCGCGACCGGGGCAGCCGTAGCCGGTTGATCGCCGCAAACGCCGCCGCCCAGGAGTTCTACGCCGAGGCGCTGCGCTCCGAGGAGGCCGCCCCGGCCCGCCAGTACCTCATCGAGCGCAACTTCGACGGCGAGGCCGCCGCCAAGTACGGCTGCGGTTACGCGCCGTCGGGCTGGGACACCCTGACAAAGCACATGCTGCGCAAGGGTTTCGAGTTCAAGGAGCTGGAAGCGGCCGGGCTGAGCCGAGAAGGCAAGCGCGGTCCGATGGACCGGTTCCACCGTCGGCTGCTGTGGCCCATCCGGGTGTCGTCGGGGGAGACCATCGGGTTCGGCGCCCGCCGGCTCTTCGACGACGACCACATGGAAGCCAAATACGTCAACACTCCGGAAACGGTGCTGTACAAGAAGTCTCACGTACTGTTCGGTCTGGATCTGGCCAAGCGCGATATCGCCAAGGGACACCAGGCCGTCGTGGTCGAGGGCTACACCGACGTGATGGCCATGCACCAGGCCGGGGTGACCACCGCGGTGGCCGCCTGCGGTACCGCCTTCGGTGACGAGCACCTCTCGATGCTGCGCCGACTCATGATGGACGACAACTTCTTCCGCGGTGAACTCATCTACGTGTTCGACGGTGACGCCGCCGGCCGGGCCGCCGCGGTGAAGGCACTTGAGGGTGAGCAGAACCTGGCCGGGCAGTCGTTCGTCGCCGTCGCCGCCGACGGGATGGATCCCTGCGATCTGCGGCTGCGTTCCGGTGACGGTGCGCTGCGCGATCTGGTGGCCCGGCGCGCCCCGCTGTTCGAGTTCGCCATCCGCACCGCGCTGACCGATCACGATCTGGAGAGCGCCGAGGGCCGGGTGTCGGCGCTGCGGCGCTGCGTGCCGATGGTGGCGCGGATCAAGGATCCGACCCTGCGCGACGAGTATGCCCGTCAGTTGGCCGGCTGGGTCGGCTGGCAGGACGTCGGCCAGGTGCTGGGCCGGGTCCGTGAGGAAGCCGGCCGCAAGGGCGGTCGCACCAACGGACGGGGTGCCGCCACCTCGAACCGCCGCTCCGGAGCCGAAGCGCCGTCCCGGCCTCAGGTGTCGGTGTCGCGCCCCGATCCGCGGGACCCGATCCTGCGGCCCCAGCGCGAGGCGCTCAAATCGGCGCTGCAGTACCCGGGGCTGGCCGGGCCGGTGTTCGACAGCCTGTCGGTCGAGAGCTTCACCCACCCCGCCTACGCCGCGGTGCGCACGGCCATCGCCGCCGCCGGCGGCATGACGTCCGGGCTGTCGGGCGGACAGTGGATCGACACCGTCCGCGATATGGCCGGCTCACCCGAGGCGGCCAACCTGATCAATGAGCTGTCCGTGGACGCCATCCGCATCGAGGACGACGAAAAGCTGGCCCGCTACATCTCCGGGGTGCTGGCCCGCCTGCAGGAAGTGTCGGTCGGCAGGCAGATCGCCGAGGTGAAGTCCAAGCTGCAGCGGATGTCCCCGGTGGACAACAGCGACGAGTACCACGCCCTGTTCGGGGACCTGGTGGCCATGGAGACCTACCGCCGCAGCCTGCTGGAGCAGGCCAGCGGTGACGACTTGACTGCATGATCGTGACGCACGCGTTACAGTTAGTGCGCAGTTAATTGACACCGAAAGGCAACTCCCGTGGCATCGCTGAGCATTCAGAAGCGCAGGTTCCTGGTGGTCGGCGCTTTTGCCGCGGCGGTCGCGGCCCCCGTGCTGGCCCTGTCGGCGGCTCCGGCGGCATCGGTTCAGGCCGGCCCGGCCTGCCTGGCCTGGTTCGGTAACAAAGAGGACGGCAACTGCCTGTCCACCTCCAACGGCAACGGGATTGCCGTGGGCACTCCCGGCGCCGGCATCTGCAACGGCGGTTTCTGCACCTCGCCGATCCTCCCGGGCAACACCTGGAACACCAACATCCCGTTCGGCTGAGCTAGAAGCTCTTTCCGTTCTGCGGGTTCGGCGTCTCCACATCGACCTGCTCGGGGTGTAGCACCGAAGTCTCGGCGTCGATCGCCGTCAATCTCACCATCGCCGGATCGGGTGACACCCGGTCGGCCACCTTGCGGCGCCCGGCGTCGAGCACGGCCTTGGTCGCCGGGTTCTCGGTGACCGCCTTATAGGTCGCAGAGATCTGCTCGTATCGGCGCCGGCCCGCTTTCGCGCCCAACACATAGCCGACCCCCAGGACGAACACGAACCGGAACACAGAGCTCCCCTCACGGTGACAGCAGAATGCTTATATCCTGCCTCACGCACCCGGGTCCGTGCCGAACGGGCTTCTGACGTGGCGATTCGGGGGCAGCCGGTTGCATGCGCTAAAGTCTGTTCCGCATCATTCCCCTGTAGCTCAATTGGCAGAGCTTCCGACTGTTAATCGGACGGTTGATGGTTCGAGTCCATCCGGGGGAGCAACACAGGCCGGCGCGGAAGCGCTGGCCTGAGTGCTTTCTGGGGCGCTGAAAGGCCCGGGGCCTAGGCGATCCTGCCGGCGGCGGCCGCCGCTGCCGCGTCGGTCAGGCCGTTATAGGGATAGGTCGCATGGGCCAGCGATCCCAGCAGCGACGTCGGCGAACCGTCGCAGACACTGTCGGCGGGTGCGCACAGATCCAGCGACTTGCCCGCGTACGCCGGTGCGATGTTCGCGGCCGGGGCACCGTACTGGGCCAGCAACCCCGCCGACGGTTTTCCGAACAGCACCAGCCCGGCGACATGGTCCTGCACATCGGCGGGGAGGTCCGCGGTGGCGAAGGTGGCAACCGCCGCGCCCTGGGAGTAGCCGCCGACGATGAGCTTGGTGTTCGGGCATCCCGCGACCGTCGACCGAATTCGCGCTGCGGCGTCGCCGACCCCGTCGAACATCGTGGCCGGGAAGACCGCCCGATTGTCAAAATCCCCGGTGGCCGGATAGTTCACCGGGTAGACGCCGATGGACTTGCCGGGGGACTGCGCGCGCAGCGCATCGACGAACGCCTGGCCGGTGGTGCCGAGACCGGGCGGCTCATCACTGCCGCGGGCGAACACCACCTCGGCATCGGAGCACGGTTCGGCGGCGGCGACCGGAGGGCCGATTGCCAGCCCCGAAGCGGCCAGCGCGCCGACGACGACCAACCGGCGCATATGACGTAACCCCATGGTTCGGAGGCTACTCGGAGTGTTCGCTGAGCGCATCGGGTCGAATGTGTCGTTATCGGGCACGCTGCCCGCGGGTCAAGGGAGAGCCGATATTTCACTCCGTAAGCTCACAGCCATGCGGCTCACGCGGATTGCCTCAGCCCTCGCGGCCCTCATGTTCGTCCTGGCCTCGTGCGGATGGAGTCCACCGAACTCGGCGCCGCAGTCCGCGTCGGACTGTCCGGTTGAGGACACTCCCACCGCCGAGACGGTCAAGACCGCCGTGCAGAAGGTGGGCGAGCGGTGGACGGAAACCGACCGCGGCCACACCGGAGACTGCCGCCTGCACTGGGTGGTCATCGGGACCGGGGACACCGCGCAGGACGCCGCCGTGCAGGTGCTGTTCTTCGACCGCGACAAGCCGCTCGGCCCGCCCACCCCGCGGCCCCGCCCGTACACCACCGTGGTGCCGTTGGGTGAGAAGATCGCCACGGTGCAGTACCAGTGGCTGCAGGGCCAGGACAAGCCGTGCTGCCCGACCGGGATCGCTCAGGTGCGCTTCGAGATAGGCGAGGACGGCGCGCTCAAGGCGCTGGATCCGATCCCGACTCCGACGCCGTAGCGGCGACCTTCAGCTCGTAGAGCTCGATGAGCGCGTCCTCGACGTGCTGCAGCGGCTCTGCCGACTTGGTGGCCTGGCACACGACGATGGCTCCCTCGACCGCGGACACGGTGACGCTGGCCAGTCGCGCGGCGTCCTCGGCGCTGACATCGGCGGCCTCCAGATGGGCGGCGAGCCGGCGTTGCCAGTCGAGGAAGACCACCCCGGCATTATCGGCGGCCACATCGGCCTCCGACCGTCCCAGCGCGGCGGCCACGATCGGGCATCCGGACAGAAAAGCACTGTCGGTGAGGGTGTCCCGCCACGCAGCGACGAAGGCCCGCACCGCGGGAACCGGGCCGAGCGTGGCGGCCAGGTGGTCGATGGCATCGCCGGTGTAGCGGCCGGCGGCCAGGGTGGCATCGGCGACGAGTTCGGCCTTGCCGCCGGGGAAATTCAGGTACAGCGACCGGCGCGCGGTGCCGCTGAGCTCCAGTAACAGCGACAGTCCGGTGCCGGCGACGCCGTTGCGCCGGATCAGATCGATGGCACTGGTGACGAGTCGATCGCGCGCCTTCATGAAAGCCTCTCTTGCGGTGTACTGATCAGTCTACTAACGTCTGCCCGGACTTGTAGACCATTTGGTCTACGAAGTGCCGAGGGGGCAGCGATGCAGCACAGTGACAGTCGGCGCTTCGGCGCGTTCAGCCGGTTCTGCGCCCGGTACGCATGGGTCATCATCGGGTTCTGGGTGGTGCTCGTCGGCGCGCTCAACCTCGCCATCCCGCAGCTCGAACGCACCGTGGCCGAGCGATCGGCGCCGTTCATGCCCGCCGACATCCCGGCCGCGCACACGCTTCGGCAGATGTCGCAAGCGTTCGGGGTGCCGGAGTCGTCGGCCATCGGCAGCGTGCTCATCGTCAATGAGCAGGGCATCGGTCCCGGCGAGGAAAAGCTCTACGGCGAACTCGTCGAGGCGCTGCGCGCCGACACCGGCAATGTCGCCTACGCACTGGACGTCTTCGGTAACGAGAGATTGCGTGACATCGCGCTGAGCCCGGACGGCAAGGCCATCAACGTGCTGGTGGCCGGCGTCGGTGACGTCGGCTCCACCGAGGCACACAAGAACACCATCGCGATACGCGACACCATTCACTCCCTGGCCGCACCGCCGGGCGTGCAGCTCTACTACACCGGCCCGTCGCCGACACTGGCAGACCTGTTCAGCTCCATGGACTTTTCGCTGCTGATCATCACCGCGGTATCGGTGGTGCTCATCATGCTGGTGCTGCTGATGGTCTACCGGTCGGTGGTCACCGCGCTCATCCCGCTGCTCACCATCGGGATCGCGATGGGGGCCGCCCGCCCGGTCGTCTCGCTGCTCGGCGCGTCCGGCACCCTGACGGTCTCGAATTTCACCATCGCCCTGATGACCGCGATGCTGCTCGGGGCGGCCACCGACTACGCGATCTTCATCCTCGCCGGCTACCACGAGGGACGCCGAAAAAAGCTGTCGGTCAACGACTCACTGGCCTACGCCGGTAGTCGGGTGTCGGGCATCCTGATCGCCTCCATGCTCACCATTGCCGCCGCGGCCACCGCGATGGGGTTCACCGAACTCGGCATGTTCAAGGCGGCCGGCCCGCCCATCGCGATCGCCATTGTGATCGCGCTGGCGGTGTCGATGACGCTGCCGTATGCCCTGCTGTCGGTGCTCGGCCGCCGCGGGCTGGC
>NZ_JBFUKN010000023.1:0-79481 GCF_056400845.1 Mycobacterium sp. P4_H6
TTCGACCCGGCCCACAGTCGTCTACAGGGCTGTTCAGTGTGCGGTTCGTCGTTGCTGAAAAACTGTGTAGGTTACAGTGACTCAAGCCACAGGCGGGTGTAGCAGGTGGCACGGCGGGGCTGTGAGCGGAAGGAACCTGTATGGGCGTCCAAATCGACGTGACTGGACTGAGTAAATCGTTCGGGTCGTCGAAGATCTGGGAAGACGTCACATTGACGGTTCCCGAGGGTGAAGTCAGCGTGCTGCTGGGCCCGTCCGGTACCGGTAAGTCGGTGTTTCTGAAGTCGCTGATCGGCCTGTTGCGGCCTGAGCGCGGCTCGATCGTCATCGATGGCACCAACATCCTGGAGTGCTCGGCCAAGGAGCTCTACGAGATCCGCACCCTGTTCGGTGTGCTGTTCCAGGACGGCGCCCTGTTCGGGTCGATGAACATCTATGACAACACGGCCTTCCCGCTGCGCGAGCACACCAAGAAGTCCGAGTCCGAGATCCGCAACATCGTGATGGAAAAGCTCGAGCTCGTCGGTATGCCCAATGACGGGCACAAGTTCCCCGGTGAGATCTCCGGCGGTATGCGCAAGCGCGCCGGCCTGGCCCGCGCTCTCGTCTTGGACCCGAAGATCATTCTGTGCGACGAGCCGGACTCCGGTCTGGATCCGGTGCGTACCGCGTATCTGTCGCAGCTGTTGATCGATATCAACGCCCAGATCGATGCGACCGTGCTGATCGTGACGCACAACATCAACATCGCCCGCACCGTGCCGGACAACATCGGCATGCTGTTCCGCAAGAAGCTGGTCATGTTCGGCCCGCGTGAGGTGCTGTTGACCTCGGAGGAGCCGGTGGTCAAGCAGTTCCTCAACGGTCGCCGTATCGGTCCGATCGGTATGTCGGAGGAGAAGGACGAGGCCACCGCAGCGGCCGAGCAGGCGATGATGGAGGCCGGTCAGCATGACGGTGGTGTCGAGGAGATCGAGGGTGTGCCGCCGCAGCTGATGGCCACTCCCGGTATGCCTGAGCGTAAGGCGGTGGGTCGTCGTCAGGCGCGGGTGCGCGAGATCCTGCACACCCTGCCCCCGGCCGCCCAGGAAGCCATCCGCGACGATCTGGAGGGCACGCACCAGTACCAGGCGCACGAGCCCGGTCACGTCCCGGCCCGCCCGCACCACCACGAGGACGACGCCCCGACGACGTCCATCCCGGTCACCAATCAGTAGAACGTCCAGCACGCAGAAAACCGCCCGAGCCTCGGCCCGGGCGGTTTTTTGTTGCCCGCGGGGGCGAGGGTGCGTCCAGAGCGCCGATGGCGCGGTTTACACGATCTGGATGCACTGTCACGCCCTTGGTGGCCGGCAATTCGTCGAAACCGCGGTCGTACCCGGTGCTCAGGGCTAACATCTGGCACCGGGGGAGGTCGTCATGGGGATTTCGATTTCACGGTGGATCGGCGCGGGGTTACTGGCATTCGGGGTGGTGATCGCGCCGACGGCATTCATCAGCTCAGCCGGCGTGGCGTACGCCGACACCGAAGCCGATTCCGAGGCAGGCAAGCCGGCACCGCCGGACTCAGCCGGACCGCAGGAGTCGGAGAGCCCCGACCCGGCAGAGCCCGACGACGAGGCAACGGCCCCGGACGACGAGCCCGCCGAGGAACCCGAGGCCGAACCCGACAGTGACGTCACGAAACCCACCTTGCGGACGGTGGAACGCGTGCGCGATCACGCGCCCACTCCCGGCGGTCTCGCCGACCAAGTGGCTGAGGAGGACGAGCCGGTCGAGGAGGCCGCGGAACCGGAGCGCATCGCGGCGACCAGCCGACCGGTCGAGCGTCGGGTGGCGCGCACCGCGGTCGCGCAGGTGTCCGCCGCGACATCGCGAGTCACCGTGGCCGAGGCACCCGAGGCTGCAACCGCAGCCGCGCAGCCGGCACCCACCGCGGTCGCCGCGACGGGCCGCCCGACCCTGATCAACATCGTCGGCACCTTCTTCTTCAGCCTTTTCGACAGGTTCGTGCGACTGTTCGAGGGGCCGCCGGCGGTCCCGCCCGGCCGAGCGGTGCGACTGGCCCGCACACCTCTTGAGCTCGACTGCGGCAACGGCTACACCGTCGACGCGGACTGGTACTTCCCGACCGAGACCGAGCCGGACAAGATCATCTACCTGCAGCACGGCGCCTTCGCCCGTGCCGGGCTGTACAACGTCACCGCGGCCGATCTGGCGGTGCGCAACAACGCCATCGTCGTGGCGCCCTCGATCACCACGAACTTCTTCGCCTGCGACGGGTGCGCGCTCGGAAACGATCAGATGCACGCCGCCGTCGCAGACCTGTTCATCGGCGACCGGAACGCACTTGTTGCCAGCGCGCTCGCGGCGGGCTGGACCGCACCGCTGCCGCGGCGGTTCGTGATCGCCGGGCACTCCGGCGGCGGTCAGCTGGCGGCGGGCGCGGCCGGCTATTACGCGGTCCGGGCGCCCGCCGACGAGGTGTACAACCTGGCCGGTGTGCTGCTACTGGACACCTCCTCGGTCGGCGGTGCGGTGGAACGTGGGATTGCCAGAGTTCCGCTCGACATCCCCGTGCACCTCATCGCCGGGGCCCCGGCGCCGCTGAACACCTACGGTGACGTGAACTTGGTGCTGGCCCAGCTCCGACCGGGTTTTGTCGGCGTGCAGCTGATCGGTGGCACCCACAGCGACGCGTGGCGATCCAGCAACGGGCTGGCCGAATTCGTCGGCGGTCTCCTCGGCGGTTTCTCGAAGGCTCGCAACGTCGACGCCGTCCAGGAGCTGGCGCWGGCCTGGATCGCCGATTGGTTCAACGGCACCCACACGGATGCCTATTACGGCGAACGGGGCGAGACCATCACCATCGCCACCCCGGCGGGGCCGGCGCAGGCGTACGTCATCCCCGGGCCGGCGCCGCGGCTGACCTTCTTCGACCGGATTCTGAAGGCGATGATCGAGTCGACGGAATTCCTCGCTCAATTCAGCGGTAACTGCGCCGCGGACCCTGCAGTGACCCCGAATGGCGCTGAATCGCTGCTCCTGAGCAGAAACTCCACAGGCGACACGGCTCTATCTCTTGACGAAGGGCGGCAAACGGGCCAGTCTGTTTTGCAGCAATGTAGGAGGGGTTGAACAAGATCGAGTCGCCAGCCAGCGCCCGGTTCGCCCCCTACATGCGGTGGTTGAGGAATGCGCCGTCTTGCGCTATTGTTGGACGTTGCGCTGGCTGCATCCTGCCCACCCTTCACTGCACCTGACATCGTGACCTAGCCTGAGCCCTGCTCAGCGATCTAGACGCGTGCCATGGTTCCGGCGAAGATTCGGGCTTGAGAGCCAGCCAAACCGATGCAGATATAGCTGGAAGGGTGCATCTTGGCAGTCTCGAGCCAGAGCAAGTCAGATTCCACTAATAGTTCCGTTCCGGGAGCGCCGAACCGAATTTCCTTCGCCAAGCTCCGTGAGCCTCTTGAGGTTCCGGGGCTACTTGACGTTCAGACCGACTCTTTTGAGTGGCTGGTCGGTTCGGACCGGTGGCGTACGAAGGCAGTCGATCGCGGGGACGTGAACCCGGTCGGCGGCCTGGAAGAGGTACTTGCCGAACTGTCCCCGATCGAGGACTTCTCCGGCTCGATGTCGTTGAGCTTCTCCGATCCGCGCTTCGACGAAGTCAAGGCGCCGGTGGACGAGTGCAAAGACAAGGACATGACGTACGCAGCTCCGCTGTTCGTCACGGCCGAGTTCATCAACAACAACACCGGTGAGATCAAGAGCCAGACGGTCTTCATGGGTGACTTCCCGATGATGACCGAAAAGGGCACCTTCATCATCAACGGCACCGAGCGTGTCGTGGTGTCCCAGCTGGTCCGTTCGCCGGGCGTGTACTTCGATTCGTCCATCGACAAGGCCACCGAGAAGGACCTGCACAGCGTCAAGGTCATCCCGGGCCGCGGTGCATGGCTGGAGTTCGACGTCGACAAGCGCGACACCGTCGGCGTCCGTATCGACCGCAAGCGCCGCCAGCCGGTCACCGTGCTGCTGAAGGCCCTCGGCTGGACCAACGAGCAGATCGTGGAGCGCTTCGGCTTCTCCGAGATCATGATGGGCACGCTGGAGAAGGACAACACCGCCGGAACCGATGAGGCGCTGCTGGACATCTACCGGAAGCTGCGCCCGGGCGAGCCGCCGACCAAGGAGTCCGCGCAGACCCTGCTGGAGAACCTGTTCTTCAAGGAGAAGCGCTACGACCTGGCTCGCGTCGGCCGCTACAAGGTCAACAAGAAGCTGGGCCTGAACGCCGGCCAGCCGATCACCAACTCGACGCTGACCGAAGAGGACGTCGTCGCGACGATCGAGTACCTGGTGCGTCTGCACGAGGGCCAGACCTCGATGACCRCTCCCGGTGGCGTCGAGGTACCCGTCGAGGTCGACGACATCGACCATTTCGGTAACCGTCGTCTGCGTACCGTCGGCGAGCTGATCCAGAACCAGATCCGGGTCGGCCTGTCGCGTATGGAGCGTGTCGTGCGTGAGCGCATGACCACCCAGGACGTCGAGGCGATCACCCCGCAGACCCTGATCAACATCCGTCCCGTCGTGGCGGCGATCAAGGAGTTCTTCGGAACCAGCCAGCTGTCGCAGTTCATGGACCAGAACAACCCGCTGTCGGGTCTGACCCACAAGCGCCGCCTGTCGGCGCTGGGCCCCGGTGGTCTGTCCCGTGAGCGCGCCGGCCTTGAGGTCCGCGACGTGCACTCCAGCCACTACGGCCGGATGTGCCCGATCGAGACCCCTGAGGGCCCGAACATCGGCCTGATCGGCTCGCTGTCGGTGTACGCACGGGTCAACCCGTTCGGTTTCATCGAAACGCCGTACCGCAAGGTTGTCGACGGCCAGGTCACCGACCAGATCGACTACCTGACCGCCGACGAGGAGGACCGCCACATCGTGGCGCAGGCCAACTCGCCGCTGGATGGCGACGGCCGGTTCACCGAAGAGAAGATCCTGGTCCGCCGTAAGGGCGGCGAGGTCGAGTTCGTCTCGGCCGTGGACGTGGACTACATGGACGTCTCCCCGCGCCAGATGGTGTCGGTCGCGACGGCGATGATCCCGTTCCTCGAGCACGACGACGCCAACCGTGCCCTGATGGGTGCCAACATGCAGCGCCAGGCGGTTCCGCTGGTCCGCAGCGAGGCCCCGTTGGTCGGTACCGGTATGGAACTGCGTGCCGCCATCGATGCCGGTGACGTGGTTGTCGCCGACAAGACCGGTGTGATCGAAGAGGTTTCGGCCGACTACATCACCGTGATGGCCGACGACGGTTCGCGCCAGACCTACCGGATGCGCAAGTTCGCCCGGTCCAACCACGGCACGTGCGCCAACCAGCGCCCGATCGTGGACACCGGACAGCGTGTCGAGGCCGGCCAGGTTCTCGCCGACGGGCCGTGCACCGAGAACGGTGAGATGGCGCTGGGCAAGAACCTGCTCGTCGCCGTCATGCCGTGGGAGGGTCACAACTACGAAGACGCGATCATCCTCTCCAGCCGTCTGGTCGAAGAGGACGTGCTCACCTCGATCCACATCGAGGAGCACGAGATCGATGCCCGCGACACCAAGCTGGGCGCCGAGGAGATCACCCGGGACATCCCGAACGTCTCCGATGAGGTGCTGGCCGATCTCGACGAGCGCGGCATCATCCGCATCGGCGCCGAGGTCCGCGACGGCGACATCCTGGTCGGCAAGGTCACCCCCAAGGGTGAGACCGAGCTGACCCCCGAAGAGCGTCTGCTGCGTGCCATCTTCGGTGAGAAGGCCCGCGAGGTCCGCGACACGTCGCTCAAGGTGCCCCACGGTGAGTCGGGCAAGGTCATCGGCATCCGCGTGTTCTCTCGCGAGGATGACGACGAGCTGCCCGCCGGCGTCAACGAACTGGTCCGCGTCTACGTGGCCCAGAAGCGCAAGATCTCCGACGGCGACAAGCTCGCCGGACGCCACGGCAACAAGGGCGTCATCGGCAAGATCCTGCCGATCGAGGACATGCCGTTCATGCCTGATGGCACCCCGGTGGACATCATCCTGAACACCCACGGTGTGCCGCGTCGTATGAACATCGGCCAGATCCTGGAAACCCACCTCGGGTGGGTGGCCAAGGCCGGCTGGAACATCGAGGGCTCACCCGAGTGGGCAGGCAAACTGCCCGAGGGCATGCTGTCCGCTCCGGCCGACAGCATCGTGGCCACCCCGGTGTTCGACGGTGCCCAGGAAGGGGAGCTGGAGGGCCTGCTGGGCTCGACGCTGCCCAACCGCGACGGCGACGTCATGGTCAACGCGCAGGGTAAGGCAGAGCTGTTCGACGGGCGTTCCGGTGAACCGTTCCCGTACCCGGTCACGGTCGGCTACATGTRCATCCTGAAGCTGCACCACCTGGTGGACGACAAGATCCACGCCCGCTCGACCGGTCCGTACTCGATGATCACCCAGCAGCCGCTCGGTGGTAAGGCGCAGTTCGGTGGTCAGCGGTTCGGCGAGATGGAGTGCTGGGCCATGCAGGCCTACGGCGCCGCCTACACGCTGCAGGAGCTGCTGACGATCAAGTCCGACGACACCGTCGGTCGCGTCAAGGTGTACGAGGCCATCGTCAAGGGCGAGAACATCCCCGAGCCGGGTATCCCGGAGTCGTTCAAGGTGCTTCTCAAGGAGCTGCAGTCGCTCTGCCTGAACGTCGAGGTGCTGTCCTCGGACGGTGCGGCGATCGAGATGCGTGACGGTGACGATGAGGACCTGGAGCGCGCTGCCGCGAACCTGGGAATCAACTTGTCGCGCAACGAATCTGCTTCTGTCGAGGATCTCGCTTAAACCTCCGCCGTTTGAACTGATAGTTATCTAGTCCCGCAAGGGGAAAGGGAGTTACGTGCTAGACGTCAACTTCTTCGATGAACTCCGCATCGGTCTCGCGACCGCGGACGACATCCGCAACTGGTCCTTCGGCGAGGTCAAGAAGCCGGAGACCATCAACTACCGCACGCTCAAGCCCGAGAAGGACGGCCTGTTCTGCGAGAAGATCTTCGGACCTACTCGCGACTGGGAGTGCTACTGCGGCAAGTACAAGCGCGTGCGCTTCAAGGGCATCATCTGTGAGCGCTGCGGCGTCGAGGTGACCCGTGCCAAGGTGCGCCGTGAGCGGATGGGCCATATCGAACTGGCCGCACCCGTCACGCACATCTGGTACTTCAAGGGCGTTCCGTCGCGCTTGGGCTACCTGCTGGACCTGGCCCCGAAGGATCTGGAAAAGATCATCTACTTCGCGGCCTACGTCATCACCGCGGTCGACACCGAGATGCGTCACAACGAGCTCTCGACCCTCGAGGCCGAGATGGTCGTCGAGAAGAAGGCCGTCGAGGATCAGCGYGACGCGGACCTGGAGGCCCGGGCCCAGAAGCTCGAAGCCGACCTGGCCGAGCTGGAGCGCGACGGCGCCAAGTCCGACGTGCGCCGCAAGGTGCGTGACGGCGGCGAGCGCGAAATGCGCCAGCTGCGTGACCGTGCCGGCCGTGAGCTGGAGCGTCTCGACGAGATCTGGACCACCTTCACCAAGCTGGCGCCCAAGCAGCTCATCGTGGACGAGGTGCTCTACCGCGAGCTCATCGACCGCTACGGCGAGTACTTCCAGGGCGCCATGGGCGCGGAGTCGATCAAGAAGCTCATCGAGACCTTCGACATCGACGCCGAGGCCGAGAGCCTGCGCGACACCATCAAGAACGGCAAGGGCCAGAAGAAGCTGCGTGCGCTGAAGCGGCTGAAGGTGGTCGCGGCGTTCCAGATGAACCGCAACTCGCCGATGGGCATGGTGCTCGACGCCGTGCCGGTGATCCCGCCGGAGCTTCGCCCGATGGTGCAGCTGGACGGTGGCCGCTTCGCGACCTCCGACCTCAACGACCTGTACCGCCGTGTCATCAACCGCAACAACCGCCTCAAGCGACTGATCGATCTGGGCGCGCCCGAGATCATCGTCAACAACGAGAAGCGCATGCTTCAGGAGTCGGTGGACGCGCTGTTCGACAACGGCCGTCGTGGACGTCCGGTGACCGGGCCGGGCAACCGTCCGCTCAAGTCGCTGTCCGATCTGCTCAAGGGCAAGCAGGGCCGGTTCCGTCAGAACCTGCTCGGTAAGCGCGTCGACTACTCGGGCCGTTCGGTCATCGTGGTCGGCCCGCAGCTCAAGCTGCACCAGTGCGGTCTGCCCAAGCTGATGGCACTCGAGCTGTTCAAGCCGTTCGTGATGAAGCGTCTCGTCGACCTGAACCACGCGCAGAACATCAAGAGCGCCAAGCGCATGGTGGAACGCCAGCGTCCCCAGGTGTGGGATGTCCTCGAAGAGGTCATCGCCGAGCACCCGGTGCTGCTGAACCGTGCACCCACGCTGCACCGCCTCGGTATCCAGGCCTTCGAGCCGCAGCTGGTCGAGGGCAAGGCCATCCAGCTGCACCCGCTGGTGTGTGAGGCCTTCAACGCCGACTTCGACGGTGACCAGATGGCCGTGCACCTTCCGCTGTCCGCGGAGGCGCAGGCCGAGGCACGCATCCTGATGCTGTCGTCGAACAACATCCTGTCTCCTGCGTCGGGCCGCCCGCTGGCCATGCCGCGTCTGGACATGGTGACGGGCCTGTACTTCCTGACCACCGAAATCCCCGGTGACACAGGCGAGTACACGGCGCCGGCGAAGGACACCCCGGAGACCGGTGTGTACAGCACCCCGGCCGAGGCCATCATGGCCCTTGACCGTGGCGTGCTGTCCGTGCGCGCCAAGATCAAGGTGCGGCTGACCAACCAGCGTCCGCCCGCCGACGTCGAGGCACAGCTGTTCCCCGAGGGCTGGCACCACGGAGACGCCTGGATCGCCGACACCACGCTGGGTCGCGTGCTCTTCAACGAGCTGCTGCCCAAGGGCTACCCGTTCGTCAACGCGCAGATGTTCAAGAAGGCGCAGGCCGCGATCATCAACGATCTCGCCGAGCGTTACCCGATGATCGTCGTCGCGCAGACGGTGGACAAGCTCAAGGACGCCGGTTTCCACTGGGCGACGCGTTCGGGTGTGACGGTCTCGATGGCCGACGTGCTCGTTCCGCCGCAGAAGGCGGAGATCCTGGAGCGCTACGAGAGCGAAGCCGACTCGATCGAGAAGCAGTACCAGCGCGGCAAGCTCAACCATGTCGAGCGCAACGGCGAACTGGTGAAGATCTGGCAGCAGGCCACCGAAGAGGTCGGTAAGGCCTTGGAGTCGTACTACCCCGAGGACAACCCGATCATCACGATCGTGAAGTCCGGCGCCACGGGCAACCTGACCCAGACTCGCACGCTCGCGGGCATGAAGGGTCTGGTGACCAACCCGAAGGGCGAGTACATCCCGCGTCCGATCAAGTCCTCGTTCCGCGAGGGCCTGACCGTGCTGGAGTACTTCATCAACACCCACGGTGCCCGTAAGGGTCTGGCCGACACCGCGCTGCGTACCGCCGACTCGGGTTACCTGACCCGTCGTCTGGTGGACGTCTCGCAGGACGTCATCGTGCGTGAGACCGACTGTGAGACCGAGCGCGGTATCAACGTCACCCTGGCTGAGAAGCAGGACGACGGCAGCCTGGTCCGCGATCAGCACATCGAGACGTCGGCATACGCCCGCACGCTGGCCACCGACGCGGTGGACGCAAGCGGCAACGTCGTCGTCGCGCGTGGACATGACCTGGGTGACCCGGCCATCGACGCGCTGCTGGCAGCCGGCATCACCGAGGTGAAGGTCCGCTCCGTGCTGACCTGCACCACGGGCACCGGCGTCTGCGCGATGTGCTACGGCCGTTCGATGGCCACCGGCAAGCTCGTCGACATCGGCGAGGCCGTCGGTATCGTCGCCGCGCAGTCCATCGGTGAGCCCGGCACGCAGCTGACCATGCGTACCTTCCACCAGGGTGGTGTCACCGGTGGTGCCGACATCGTCGGTGGTCTGCCGCGTGTTCAGGAACTGTTCGAGGCCCGCGTGCCGAAGAACCGTGCCCCGATCGCCGATGTCACCGGCCGGGTGCAGCTGGAGGAGACCGACAAGTTCTACAAGATCACCATCGTTCCCGACGATGGTGGCGAGGAAGTCGTCTACGACAAGCTGACCCGTCGCCAGCGCCTGAAGGTGTTCAAGCACGATGACGGTTCCGAGCGTCTGCTCTCCGACGGTGACCATGTCACCGTGGGTCAGCAGCTCATGGAAGGTGCTGCCGATCCGCACGAGGTGCTGCGTGTGCAGGGCCCGCGTGAGGTGCAGATCCACCTTGTCCGGGAGGTCCAGGAGGTCTACCGGGCTCAGGGTGTGTCGATCCACGACAAGCACATCGAGGTCATCGTGCGGCAGATGCTGCGCCGCGTGACGATCATCGATTCCGGTGCCACGGAGTTCCTGCCCGGATCGCTGACGGAGCGTGCCGAGTTCGAGACCGCCAACCGTCGGGTGGTGGCCGAGGGCCTGGAGCCCGCGGCCGGCCGTCCGGTGCTGATGGGTATCACCAAGGCATCGCTGGCCACGGATTCGTGGCTGTCGGCGGCGTCGTTCCAGGAGACCACTCGCGTGCTGACCGATGCGGCGATCAACTGCCGCAGCGACAAGCTGATGGGTCTGAAGGAGAACGTGATCATCGGCAAGCTGATCCCGGCCGGTACCGGCATCGCCCGTTACCGGGACATCCAGGTGCAGCCGACCGAAGAGGCGCGCGCTGCGGCGTACACGATCCCGTCCTACGAGGATCAGTACTACAGCCCGGACTTCGGCCAAAGCACCGGTGCTGCGGTGCCGCTGGACGATTACGGATACTCGGACTACCGGTAAGACCTACCGATAGTCTTCAGTTCGAGAAAAGCCCCCGGGATTCATCCCGGGGGCTTTTTCGTGTCAGCGCACGAGCAGGTTGTTGCGGCCCGAGCAAGCCAGCAGCAATTCGACTGCTGTGCCGCGTATCTCGCGGCCGGTGCCGATCCTCAGGTCTTGGTCCGTCGCTGTTAGGCTGAGGCCGGCGGCGAGTTCCTTGGCCCCTCCGAACTTCGTCGAGGTGCGGATCTGCTGGCGCAGCGACCATTCGAGCGCTTCGGGCGGATAGGCACGGTGCAGACCCAGCGCGCGGCGGATGTCCTCACCGTGCACGACTTCCTCGACGATGCGGGTGCCCTTCGGGGCGAGCGGCGTGGTGGTCCTCGGGGCGGCTTGCCTCAGCCGCTGCAGGGTCTGGGCGGGCGTCGCACCTTTGGCGCGTGCGATACCGCGGTCGTTCTGCCGGTCGAAATCGAAGCCCGCCCTGGCCATGTCGCGCGCGAAGCCGAGGCGGGTGGACTCGGCGACGTCCACGAGGTGCGCGGCCACATCGTGCACGGTCCACCCCGGGCACAGCGACGGCTGCGCCCACTGTTCCTCGGTGAGGCCCTCCAGGTCGGCGATGAGGGCGTGGCGCTCGGTGTGCACGAGCGGCCAGATGTCATTGCTCATGCCGGGTAGACCCGCGCGGGCCCGAAATCTCATCGAGTGTGCGTCCCCGTCGGCATCGGAGCCGTTTCCCCGACGAGGATTCACACTCGGCGGCTCCACGCGTCGCCGAGACGGATCAGGACACTGTCTTCGGTGTCCGCGGCCGTCACGCGGATGATGATCCAGCCCAGTCGCGACAGCTCATCCAGCCGCCGGATATCGCGCTCATAGGTGAATCGGTCGGTCTGGTGGTGTTTTCCCTCGTACTCCAGACCGATCTTCCGGTCCTCCCAGCCCAGGTCGATGCGCGCGAATTCGTAGTGGTGCTGATCGCGAACGCGAATCTGGGTCTGTGGGCGCGGGTATCCGGCCCGACCGACGAGCAGGCGCAGCCAGGTCTCGCGGGGGGACTCCGAGCCGCCGTCCACAAGTGTCAGGGCCTTTCGTGCCGTCGGGATACCCCGCCGGCCGGGGTGAGCGGCCATCAGCTTCTCGACGTCGAGCACGTCGAGTCGAGTGGCATTGACCAGAGCGTCGATGGCGGCCACCGCGCGGTCCAACGGATACCGACGGGCCAGATCGAAGGCGGCTCGGGCGGGCCTGCACACGCGCATACCGCGAATATCGATGATCTCGTCGTCATCGATATCGTCGGACCAGACGCGAATACCAACAGGCGGTCGACGGTTGTGATGGATCAGCTCGGCCGGACTGCGCGCGTCGACCCACTTCGCACGGTGCAGCGCGGCGGCTGAGTTGCCCGCGATGACTGCCCGCCTCTTCGACCACAGCCACGCAGCCTCGGCCCGAAGCGCCGCGGTGAGCTCGATATCCCGGCACAGATGGATGCTCGGGTAGACGGGGCGATACCGAGTGCGGAGCGCGTGCCCGGTGAGTGTCCCGGCAGCGACGGCGCCCCAGTCGATGAACGGACCTTGCATTCAACAAGTCTCACGTCGGGCAGTGTGTGGAACCTCTGAGACTTTGCGGCGGATTGTGTGCGTACCCGTCGGCATCGGAGCCGTTTCCCCGACGAGGATTCACACACCGGCGGGTCCACTAGGCTCTTCGCGATGTGGAGTGATGCGGGCTGGTTCCTGTTGGGCCTGGCCGCACTGGTTCTCGGGGCCGAGGTGATGGTCCGTGGCGGCGCGGAGGTCGCGGCAAGGCTCGGCATCAGCCCGATCGTCATCGGCTTGACCGTGGTGTCGATCGGCACCAGCCTGCCCGAACTGGCCGTCGGCGTGGTCGCGGCGAGTGAGGGCAGCGGCGCGCTGGCGGTCGGCAACATCGCCGGTACCAACGTCGTCAATCTGCTGCTCATCCTGGGCCTGAGCGCGCTGATTCTGCCGCTCACGATGGCCACGCGGACGCTGCGTTTCGAGCTCCCGGTGATGGCCGGAGCGGCGGTGCTGGTGCTGGTACTCGCGCTGGACGGCACCTTGTCCCGGGTCGACGGCATCATCCTGGTGACCGGGGCGGTGGTCTACACGGCGGCGCTCATCCAGATGACCCGCCGCGAGTCGCGCGCCGTCGTCGGCGAATACGGCGAGGCCTACGCCCCGGAGCAGCCCGGCGACCTCGTCGTGAAAACCCGGCCCACCGCGCTCTATATCGGCATGATGCTGGCCGGTATCGCGGTCGTGGTGATCGGCGCGGACTGGCTCGTCGACGGCGCGGTGGGAATGGCGCGCAGCTTCGGGGTCTCCGACGCCCTGATCGGGCTGACCGTCGTCGCGATCGGCACCTCCGCGCCGGAGCTGGTGACGACGGTGGTCTCCACGTTGCGCGGCAACCGCGATATCGCCATCGGCAACCTGCTGGGCAGCAGCATCTACAACATCCTGCTGATCCTCGGCGCCACCTGCCTGGTTGCCGCCGACGGGCTGGTGATGCCGGCCAGCCTGGTGCGCATCGACATCCCGATCATGGTGGCCGTCGCGCTGGCCTGCATCCCGATCTTCGTCACGGGCCGCCGGGTGAGCCGCGGCGAGGGCGGTGCGATGGTTGCCGCGTATGTCGGGTACCTGACGTTTCTGCTGGTCACCCAGAGCTGATTCGGAAAGCGCACGGCCGCCGCGACTCCCGGTGAGGGAGACCGCGGCGGCCGCGTGAAAATCAGTTTGTCCGGTCGGCCTGACGACGCTGTTTACGCGTTTCGCGTTGATACTTCACCAGCGCAACCAGTGCCTTGGGATTGCGTGCCAGGGCGACCGCAGCCTGCCCGCCCATCTTGACCTTCTGACCGAAAGTCGGTTTTTCCTGGGGTTCCACTACTTGCCTCTCACCGATCTTGATTGTCCACTCTGCACCCTAGCCGGGCCGTCACAGCCGGTGCCTAGACTGGCCTCGTGCTCATCGGTTCGCATGTCAATCCCGAAGACCCGATCGCCGCGGCCACCGCCGAAGGCGCTGACGTGGTCCAGTTCTTCCTCGGAAATCCGCAGAGCTGGAAGAAACCCAAGCCGCGTGAGGATGCCGAGGTGCTCAAGGCCTCCAGCGTCCCGCTGTACGTGCATGCGCCGTACCTGATCAATGTCGCCTCGGCGAACAACCGGGTGCGCATCCCGTCGCGGAAGATCCTGCAGGACACCTGCGATGCGGCCGCCGAGATCGGCGCCACCGCCGTCATCGTGCACGGCGGGCACGCCGACGACAACGATATGGACGCCGGTTTCGAGCGCTGGGTGAAGGCGCTGGACTACCTGGAGACCGACGTGCCGGTGTACCTGGAGAACACCGCGGGCGGCGACCACGCGATGGCGCGGCATTTCGACACCATCGCCCGGCTCTGGGATCACATCGGCGACAAGGGAATCGGCTTCTGCCTGGATACCTGCCACGCCTGGGCCGCCGGCGAGGCACTGATCGACGCCGTCGAGCGGATCAAGTCCATCACCGGCCGCATCGACCTCGTGCACTGCAACGACTCCCGGGACGCCGCGGGCTCCGGTGCGGACCGGCACGCCAACTTCGGCACCGGGCAGATCGACCCGCAACTGCTGGTGGCCGTGGTCAAGGCCGCCGATGCCCCGGTGATCTGCGAGACCTCCGAAGAGGGCCGCAAGGATGACATCGCCTTCCTGCGTGACAACATCTGACGCATTTCGGACTGTCGGCAAACGGTGAGTGACCGGAAGGTGAACTAGGCTCACCTCTCGTGGCCACGATTGACGAGGAACAGTCAATCGTCGCGGACGGACAGCTCGCCCCTGGGCGTCGCGCCCAGCGGCTGCGCTATCTGCGCTACACCGCGATCACCGTCTGGGCGGCCGTCGTCCTGTGGCGCACCATCACCGACGGATTCGCCTTCAACCGGGAACTCGTGCTGCTCTACATCAGCACCGGACTGCTCGCGGCCAGCATCGGCCAGGGCCGGCGGATGTTCTACGTGCTCCGCGACTGGCTGCCCTTCGCGGTGTTGTTGATCGCCTACGACCTCAGCCGGGGAGCGGCCGATTTCGTCGGCCGCCCGACGTTGTGGCACTGGCAGGCCGACGCCGACCGCTGGCTGTTCGGTGGCACCATGCCGACGGTATGGCTGCAGGAACGCCTGAAACTGCCACAGCCGCCGTGGTGGGAAGTCGGGATCAGCACCGTCTACATGTCGTTCTTCGTGCTCCCATACGTGATCGCCGGGGTGCTGTGGCTGCGCGACCGCGACGAGTGGAAGCGGTTCGTCAAGCTGTTCGTCGGCTTGAACTTCGCCGGGCTGATCATCTACACGCTGGTGCCCGCCGCGCCGCCGTGGGCGGCCGCCCGCTGCACCGCCGATGACGTCGCAGGTGGTCCGTCGGGCCCGCAGTGCATGTTCAAGTCCGCGCGCGGCGTCCCCGACGGCGGTGTCCTCGGCGCCATGGAGAACGTGCAGGACGGCGCCAACGGCTGGATCGAGCGCATCGTGACGCGGGGTTGGGGCAACCTCAACCTGCACACCGCGACCGCCCTGCTGGACCAGGGACAGGCCAGCGTCAACCTGGTGGCCGCGATCCCGTCACTGCACGCGGGGATGTCGGCAGCGTTGGCCGCGTTCCTGTGGAACCGGTTGAACCACCGGTGGCGCCCGGTGCTGGTGGCCTACCCGCTCGTCATGGCGTTCACGCTGGTGTACACCGCCGAGCATTACGTCATCGACATCCTGCTGGGCTGGGCGCTGGCTGCCGCGGTGATCTACGCCGGGCACGCCTACGAGTCGCGGCGCAGGGCGTCGACGACCTAGGTCCGTCAGACCTGCGCCAGCGCGATGACCATCTCGGCCACCGTGTCGAGATCCGCGCGGGCGCGCTGGTTGTCGGGATCGCAGGCGTACTGCATCGTCAGGCCGTCCACCCCGGCCAGAATGATCCGGGCGAGTCGGTCGTAGGGCACCGCGCTCTGCTCACCGGCATTGGTGGCCGCGGCCTCACACCAGGTCGCGATGGCCTCGGCGTAGCGCTCGTACTGCCACTGCGCCAGGTGTTCCAGGCCGGGTTGGCGCAGCGCGTAGTTGAGCAGTTCGAACTGCATCAGCTGCAGGTTGATCTGGTCGACGACGAGCGCTGTCCAGAAGACCGTCAAGCCCTGCCGGATGGCGTGCGCCAGTCCGGAATTGGTCTCGACCGCGCCGGTGAGGACGGTGGCGATCTCATTGATGACGTCCTCGATGACGGCGCGCAACAACTGTTCCTTGGACGGGAAGACGTATTGCAACGTGCCCAACGGCACCTCGGCCTCGGCGGCGACGGCACGCAACGAAGTGCTCGCGACGCCCTGGCGCGACATGACCTGCCGGGCGGCGGCCACGAATTGCCGGCTGCGGACGGACGCTTCGACGTACGGCATGCTCAGGTCAGGTAGATCTTGCGCAGGGTCTCGGTGACCGTCCAGGTGGTCTCGGCGCCGGCGGCCAGGCGCCCGATATCGCCGGCGCGCAACTGCAGCGCCACACTGCCGTCGGCGAACTCGACGGTGGCGGCCCCGGAGAGCACGACGAACACCTCGTCGGCCTCGACATCGGTCATGGTGCCCACCGACATCTCCCAGACGCCGATCTCCAGATCGCCGAACTCGGTGAGCGTCGACGCCGCGGTGCTCGGGTCGCCTGCCACGGACTGATCGGCCGGTACCGGCTCGTGGGTGAGTGCCAGTGCGGCGGCGCGGATGACGGTATTCGGCTGCACCGCACGAGTATGCACTGTGTTACGTATCTTGTGCAGCTGTCGAGAAAATGTAACAGTAGAAGTATGGCCACTCACGTCGTCACCAATCAGGTCCCGCCGATGCTCGACCACAATCCGGCTGCCTCGCCGGTGCTCATGGAGGCGCTGGTCCGCGAGGGTGGCGGATGGGGCGCCGACGAGATCACCGAACTCGGCGCGCTGAGCGGATCGGCCCAGGCCCAGCGCTGGGGCGAACTGGCCGACCGCAACCGTCCGGTGCTGCACACCCACGATCGCTATGGCCACCGCGTCGACGAGGTCGAATTCGACCCGGCCTATCACGAGCTGATGAATGTGGCCGTGACGCACGGACTGCACGGCTCCCCGTGGGCCGATGACCGCACCGGATCTCATGTGGTCCGGGCCGCCAAGACCTCGGTGTGGACGCCCGAGCCGGGACACATCTGCCCGATCTCGATGACCTACGCCGTGGTGCCCGCGTTGCGTTTCAACCCCGAACTGGCCGCGGCCTACGAACCGCTGCTCACCAGCCGGGTCTATGACCCCGAGCTGAAAGTGCCCACCACCAAAGCCGGTCTCACCGCGGGTATGTCGATGACCGAGAAGCAGGGCGGCTCCGACGTCCGAGCCGGCACCACCGAAGCGGTCGCCAATGGCGACGGCACCTACACGCTGACCGGACACAAGTGGTTCACCTCGGCGCCGATGTGCGATGTGTTCCTGGTACTCGCTCAGGCGCCCGGAGGAGTGTCCTGCTTCTTCCTGCCCCGGGTGCTGCCCGACGGCACCCGCAATCGGATGTTCCTGCAGCGCCTCAAGGACAAGCTCGGCAACCACGCCAACGCTTCCAGCGAGGTCGAATACGACGGGGCGACGGCCTGGCTGGTCGGTGAGGAGGGCCGCGGGGTGAAGACCATCATCGAGATGGTCAACCTGACCAGGCTGGACTGCACGCTGGGCAGCGCGACCAGCATGCGCACCGGGCTGAGCCGCGCAGTGCACCATGCCCAGCACCGAAAAGCGTTCGGCGCCTATCTGATCGACCAACCGCTGATGCGCAACGTGCTGGCCGACCTCGCGATCGAAGCCGAGGCCGCGACCATGCTGGCCATGCGGATGGCAGGCGCCACCGATCGCGCGGTGCGCGGTGACGAGCGCGAGTCGCTGTTGCGCCGGATCGGCCTCGCCGCCGCCAAATACTGGGTGTGCAAGCGGGCGACACCGCACGCCGCCGAGGCGATGGAATGCCTGGGCGGCAACGGCTACGTCGAGGACTCGGGGATGCCGCGGCTGTACCGGGAGGCGCCGTTGATGGGCATCTGGGAAGGGTCGGGCAATGTCAGCGCGCTGGACACGTTGCGCGCCATGGCAACCCGGCCGGAATGCGTCGACGTGCTCTTCGAGGAACTCGCGCTGGCCCAGGACCCGCGTCTGGACGCGCACGTCGCCGCGCTGAAGACGTCACTGAGCAGCCTCGGCGATATCGAGTACCGCGGACGGCAGGTCGCCGAGGACATCTCACTGGCCTTGCAGGGTTCGCTGCTGGTGCGACACGGACATCCCGCCGTCGCCGAGGCCTTCCTGGCCAGCCGCCTGGGCGGGCAGTGGGGCGGCGCGTTCGGCACCCTGCCAACCGGCCTGGACCTGGCGCCGATCATCGAGCGCACGCTGGTCAAGGGATGAGCTCCCTGCGGCAGGAGGGGAGCCCGTGGACACGCTGAAGACCATGACCTATGAGGTGACCGGCCGCATCGCCCGGATCACCTTCAACCGCCCGGACAAGGGCAACGCCATCATCGCCGACACCCCGGTGGAACTGGCGGAACTGGTAGAGCGCGCCGATCTGGATCCGAATGTCCACGTCATCCTGGTTTCCGGTGCCGGAGAAGGCTTCTGCGCGGGCTTCGACCTCGGGGCCTACGCCGACGGCAGCTCCTCGGCCGGCTCCGATCACCGCGGCACCGTGCTCGACGGCCGCACCCAGGCGGTCAACCATCTGCCCGGCCAGCCCTGGGATCCGATGATCGACTACCAGATGATGAGCCGGTTCGTGCGCGGCTTCTCCAGCCTTATGCACTGCGACAAGCCCACCGTGGTCAAGATCCACGGCTACTGCATCGCCGGCGGTACCGACATCGCCCTGCACGCCGATCAGGTCATCACCGCCTCAGACGCAAAGATCGGCTACCCGCCGATGCGGGTGTGGGGTGTCCCGGCGGCCGGGTTGTGGGCACACCGGCTGGGGGACCAGCGCGCGAAAAGGCTTCTGTTCACCGGGGATTGCCTCACCGGCACCCAGGCCGCCGAATGGGGACTGGCCGTCGAGGCGCCCGAACCCCAGGACCTGGACGAGCGCACCGAACGCCTCGTCGCCCGGATCGCCGCCATGCCGGTGAACCAGCTCATCATGGCCAAGCTGGCCTGCAACACCGCGCTGCTGCAACAGGGTGTGGCCACCAGCCGGATGGTCAGCACCGTGTTCGACGGTATCGCCCGGCACACCCCCGAGGGGCACGCGTTCGTCGCCGACGCGGTCGAGCACGGGTTCCGTGAAGCGGTCCGGCACCGTGACGAACCGCTGGGTGATCACGGCCGACGCGCCTCCGGGGTCTGACCGGTGCGACTGACCGCCCGGTCGGTGGTGCTGAGCGTCCTGCTCGGTGCGCATCCGGCGTGGGCGTCGGCGGCCGAACTCGTGCTGTTGAYCGCCGATTTCGGTATTCGGGAGGCGACACTGAGGGTGGCGCTGACCAGGATGGTGGGTGCGGGGGACCTGGTGCGCTCCGCGGACGGCTACCGGCTCTCGGACCGGCTGCTCACCCGGCAGCGCCGCCAGGACGGCGCCATCGAACCGCAGGAACGATCGTGGGACGGAACCTGGACGACGCTACTGATCACCAGCGTCGGCGCCGATGCCCGGACCCGCGCCGACCTGCGGAACACCTTGGTGCAGCACCGGTTCGGCGAGCTTCGCGAAGGGGCGTGGTTGCGCCCGGACAACCTCGCGGTGGTGCTGCCCGATGACGTGCGGGCCAAGGTGCGTGTCCTGCGCAGCCGCGACGATGACCCCGCCGGCCTGGTGGGGCAATTGTGGGACCTGCGGGCCTGGTCCCGCGAGGGCGAGCGGTTGCTCGCCGAGATGTCCGAGGCCACCGATGTGCCCGGGCGTTTCGTGGTGGCCGCCGCCATCGTGCGGCATCTGCTGACCGACCCGGTGCTGCCGGCCGAACTGTTGCCGGCGCGCTGGCCCGGCGAACGGCTTCGGCTGGCCTACCGGGATTTCGCCGCCGAACTGGTCGCGCGGCGCGACGACCGAGTGGAGGCACTGTGAGTGAAGGTTCGGAGGGCAGCAGCGAAGCGACCCGGGGAATCGGTTCGGTCCGCATCGAACGGGACGGGCCGGTGACGACGGTCATCATGAACCGGCCGGAGGCGCGCAATGCGGTCAACGGCCCGGCCGCCGCAGAGCTGTACGCGGCCTTCGACGAGTTCGACAAGGACGAGACCGCGTCCGTCGCAGTGTTGTGTGGGGACAACGGAACCTTCTGCGCCGGAGCCGATCTCAAGGCGATGGGCACCGCGGAGGGCAATCAGGTGCAGCCCACCGGGCCGGGACCGATGGGGCCGTCGCGGATGATCCTGTCCAAGCCGGTGATCGCCGCCGTCAGTGGTTACGCCGTGGCCGGGGGACTGGAACTCGCACTGTGGTGTGACCTGCGGGTGGTGGAGGAGGACGCCGAGTTCGGGGTGTTCTGCCGGCGCTGGGGTGTGCCGCTGATCGACGGCGGCACGGTGCGGCTGCCACGTCTGATCGGGCACAGCCGGGCGATGGATCTGATCCTCACCGGGCGGGCCGTCGGCGCCCAGGAGGCCATGCAGATCGGTCTGGCCAACCGGGTGGTGCCGAAAGGGCAGGCCCGCGCGGCCGCCGAGGAACTGGCCGCCCAGCTGGCCGCGCTCCCGCAGCTGTGTCTGCGCGCCGACCGGCTCTCCGCGCTGCACCAGTGGGGTCGAACCGAAGAAGCGGCAATCGATTTCGAATTCGGCAGCCTGGCCAAGGTGTCCTCGGAGCTGCTGGCGGGCGCCCAACGGTTCGTCGACGGGGCCGGACGGCACGGGGCCGGCAGCTAGCCCTTGCTGACCTTGTTGCCGCTGCCGAGATCCTCGACCTTCGGGTCACCGCCCTTGTAGACCACGGTGTTGTCGATGCCGACCACGCTGATCTCGGTCTCGACGTTGTCGAGCGTCACCTTGTTGTCGGCGCCGCCGATGTTGACGCTGGAGCAGGTGCCCTTGATGGTGAGGGTGTTGTTGGATCCACCCACGTTGATCGCCTTGCCCTGTGCGCAGTCGATATCGGCTGTGGTGCCGAAGGACCCGTAATTGATGGTGTTGCCGATCTCGACCTGGGCGCCCGAGGTGCCTGCGGTGACGGTCGGAGCGTCGGAATCCCCACTCGACCCGCATCCGGCCAGACCGAGCGCGAGCGCCACGGCGGCGACGGTTCCTGCGATGGGAGTGCGCATACTTCCTCGATTCGTAGCCGGTCGGTTCCAGCCTAGGTGAGCGGAACGTTGATGATGGGCCGTCGCTCACCGGCGCCCGGGCCGTCGAAATGCCACCACTCGCCCGAGTAGACGGTCAGCCCGCCGGCGGCCATCGCTTCGCGCAACACCGCCCGGTTGTACTGCGCGGCGGCGCTCACCCCGTCGGTGGCGTAGGCGTGCGAGGCGGCGGTGAAATCGTCGAAACCGGTGCCCATCTCGGAGAGACTGGTCGCCCCGGCGGTGGTGACATCCACCGACCGTCCCGATTCGTGGCTCTTCGAGTACGGGCCCGGCTGGGCCACCCAGGCCGGGTTGGACACCACCTGGAACATCCGGACCTGGACGTCATGGGGCCGGTAGCAGTCCCAGAACACCAGCCGCAGACCCCGGGCGCGCAGCTGCGCCGCCGCGGTGGCCAGCCCTGCCGCCAGTGATTCGTGCACCAGGCAGCGGGCCGCAGGCGGATACAGCGGTGTGCCGACGAAGTTGTTCGCGGTGGCGTAGCGCAGGTCGATGACGGCGTCGGGCACCGCGCTGCGGACGTCGATGAAACCCGCGGCGCGGGCAGCCGCCGACACCGGAGCGATGGACGGCTCACTGTTCGCCACCGTGACCACCTCGGGAGTCATTGCCGCGCCGCCTATTCCGCCGAGCAGGGCGAACAGTGCGATGAGCCGRCGCACAGGGTCAGGCCGGTGCCCAGTTGACGCGGTTGGTCATGCCGAGTTCTCGGCCGCGGTCGATCACCGCGGGTGCGCCGTTGTGATAGATCACCGTCTGGTCGTACCCGTACACGGTGACGTCGTTGATGACGTTGTCGGCGATCACGATGTTCGACGACCCCTGCAGCGTCACCGCCCAGCAGGTGCCCTTGGCGTTGATGGTGTTGCTGGTCCCGTTCACGAGCAGCGTGGCGTTGTTGCAGTCGATCGTCTGCACGATGCCCTGGCCGGTGATGTGCGTGTCGCCGTTCTTGGCCTGCGCGGACGGCGCGGCCAGACTCGCCAGCAGCAGGGGGGTGACCAGCGCGCCCGCCGCGATGGACCGGCTCCGACTTTTCACACTCAGGGTCGCCATGGGACAACAGAGTACGGTGCCGGGCCCGCCCGGTGGCACCGCTTGGCAGGGATTCCCGTCCGGTCGCCTACGGCGTTGCCGCTGGGTAGCGTAGGCATCGATGTATGGGCGTGGCTTCCGGACGATTCTCCGGACTCTTGCCGTGGCAGCCACCGTCATGGCCGCTGCGGGCTGCGTGCAGCAGGTCGACGGCATGGCACAACCGGCGCGTTCGGCGGATGCCGACGCCGAACGCAGCTACGGCTACGCCGACAACCGCTGCGGATTGCTGACGGACACCTCGGTGCAGTCCGTGCTGGCCGCCGATGACGTGGTCCGGCCCTACAGCGGTGCGGTCTGCCAATACGTGCTGATGCGTGACCGCACCATGCTCGACGCGACGTTCGCCTGGTTCGACACCGGCGACCTGGACCGCGAACGTGCGCTCGCGGTGGAGCGCGGCGCCGAGGTCAGCGACACCGTGATCGAGCGCAGGGTCGCGTTCCTGGCCCGCCGCGACACCACGGGATCGGGCTGCGCGGCCACCGCGGCCGCCGGCGGCGGCGTGCTGAGCTGGTGGGTACAGGTGCGCGACACTTCCGGCGCCGACGCCTGCCCGGACGCCCAGAAACTGTTGTCGGCGACGCTGAAATCGGACATGTGACATGCGCCGCCCCGTGTTGATCACCGCATTTGCCGCCGTGATGGCCGCCGTGCCGGCGCTGACGGGATGCGGCGCCGCAGAGACCGAGCGGGCGGCCCCGGCCACCGGGCAGCAGCGCGCCGGCGGCGGTTTCGAGGGCGGGGACTGCCACGGCATCACCGACGCCGATATCGCCCGGGTCACCGGTGCCGAGATGTTCACCAAGGTGCTGGTCAACGACACCGGGTGTTTCTGGCAGGAGAACACGGTGATCGGCACGTTCGGTGCGGGGATGGGCATTTCGACCTGGTGGTACCGGGGCAGCGACATGGAGGTCGAACGGGAACTGGAGAAGAAGGCCGGCCGCACCCTCACCGAGATCTCGATGGACGGCAACAAGGGTTTCAAGGCCTATGACGCCAATGCCTGCAGCATCTACGTGGCGAAGGGAAACGACCTCATCACCTGGTCGATCCAGACGATGAATCCGGCGACCCTGCCCGCGCTCTGCACCATCACCGATGAACTGGCCAAACTCAGCCAGGACCGGGTGAACTAGAGTCATTAGTCAACCCGGCTTCGGGGGATCTCGACGAACCGGAGGGTGGGGGAATGGCAGCGCGGGCGACCAAACTGAGCCGCGACGCAATCGTGAACGCCGCGCTGGCCTTCCTCGATCGGGAGGGCTGGGACGCGCTGACCATCAACGCGCTTGCCATGCAGCTGGGCACCAAGGGCCCGTCGCTCTACAACCACGTCCAGAGCCTGGAGGACCTGCGCCGAACAGTGCGTATGCGGGTCATCCGGGACATCATCGGCATGTTGAATGCGGTGGGAGAGGGGCGCACCCGGGACGACGCGGTGGTCACCATGGCGAGCGCCTACCGCAGCTACGCCCACCATCATCCGGGCCGGTACTCGGCGTTCACCCGGATGCCGCTGGGCGGCGACGACCCCGAATACACCGCGGCCGCGCGGGAGGCCGCGGGCCCGGTGCTGGCGGCGCTGGCGTCCTACGGACTGGTCGGCGATAACGCGTTCTATGCGGCCCTGGAGTTCTGGTCCGCCCTGCACGGCTTCGTCCTGCTGGAAATGACCGGTGTCATGGACGACGTCGACACCGACGCAGTGTTCACCGACATGGTGCTGCGGTTGGCCGTCGGTATGGAGCGCAGGTAGCCCGTCTGTACGCTGTCGGTATGCGCCCCAGCGCGGCTGTAGCGTCTGACCTGCGATAAGGGCCTTTCAGACGGGTTTGGTTCGGCACGCCCACCCCTGGTATTGTGGAGCCTCGTGCCTGGCTGTCAGGGGCGTGTGCGGCTATTGAAAACGGCCCATACGCTCGCAGGTCGGGCGAATTCGTGTGTCTTCGTGTCCCCGAATGCATCGGAAGGTTCGGTGCCGGGCGCGTGCGACACGCCCGGTCGCGGGGTAGGCGATCAGGCGAAAACAGCAGTACAGAGACCTAAAGCTTGACCTGAAGTAGCACCGCCCAAGAAGCACTGAGCCACCAGAAGTAGAAGTAGCAACACAGAAAGCCGGTACATGCCAACCATCAACCAGCTGGTCCGCAAGGGTCGCCGCGACAAGGTCGCGAAGGTGAAGACCGCGGCCCTCAAGGGCAGCCCGCAGCGCCGCGGCGTGTGCACTCGCGTGTACACCACCACCCCGAAGAAGCCGAACTCGGCGCTTCGGAAGGTCGCTCGCGTGAAGCTGACCACCGGGGTTGAGGTCACCGCCTACATCCCGGGCGAAGGCCACAACCTGCAGGAGCACTCGATGGTGCTGGTGCGCGGCGGTCGTGTGAAGGACCTTCCCGGTGTGCGCTACAAGATCATCCGCGGCTCGCTGGACACCCAGGGTGTCAAGAACCGCAAGCAGGCACGCAGCCGTTACGGCGCGAAGAAGGAGAAGAGCTAATGCCGCGCAAGGGTCCCGCGCCGAAGCGCCCGTTGGTCAACGATCCGGTCTACGGGTCGCAGCTGGTCACCCAGCTGGTCAACAAGGTGCTCCTGGACGGCAAGAAGTCACTGGCCGAGCGCATCGTCTACGGCGCCCTCGAGCAGGCCCGTGACAAGACCGGCACCGATCCCGTCGTCACCCTGAAGCGCGCGCTGGACAACGTCAAGCCCGCCCTCGAGGTGCGTAGCCGCCGCGTCGGTGGCGCCACCTACCAGGTGCCGGTCGAGGTCCGTCCCGAGCGGTCGACCACACTGGCACTGCGCTGGCTGGTCAGCTTCTCCAAGGCCCGCCGCGAGAAGACCATGGTCGAGCGTCTCGCCAACGAGATCCTCGACGCCAGCAATGGCCTCGGCGCCGCTGTGAAGCGTCGCGAAGACACGCACAAGATGGCCGAAGCAAACCGGGCATTCGCGCACTACCGCTGGTGATCACGGCCCTTCGGGGTAGCACACCGGACAGCAATCAAGCAAGCGAAAGAGTGGGAATCTAGCCGTGGCACAGGACGTGCTGACCGACCTCACGAAGGTCCGCAACATCGGCATCATGGCGCACATCGACGCCGGCAAGACGACGACGACYGAGCGCATCCTCTTCTACACCGGTATCTCGTACAAGATCGGTGAGGTGCACGACGGCGCCGCCACGATGGACTGGATGGAGCAGGAGCAGGAGCGGGGTATCACCATCACCTCGGCTGCCACCACCTGCTTCTGGAACGACAACCAGATCAACATCATCGACACCCCGGGTCACGTCGACTTCACCGTCGAGGTGGAGCGCTCGCTGCGCGTGCTCGATGGCGCCGTTGCCGTCTTCGACGGCAAGGAAGGCGTGGAGCCGCAGTCCGAGCAGGTGTGGCGTCAGGCCGACAAGTACGACGTGCCGCGTATCTGCTTCGTCAACAAGATGGACAAGCTGGGCGCCGACTTCTACTTCTCGGTGCAGACGATGAAGGACCGCCTCGGCGCCAACGTCATCCCGATCCAGCTGCCGATCGGCTCCGAAGGCGACTTCGAGGGCATCGTCGACCTGGTCGAGATGAAGGCCAAGGTGTGGCGCGGCGAGACCAAGCTCGGCGAGACCTACGAGACCATCGACATTCCGGCGGATCTCCAGGACAAGGCCAACGAGTACCGCACCGCCATGATCGAGGCCGTCGCCGAGACCGACGACGACCTCATGGAGAAGTACCTGGGCGGCGAAGATCTCACCATCGACGAGATCAAGGCCGGTCTGCGCAAGCTGACCGTGTCCTCGGCGGCCTACCCGGTGCTGTGCGGTAGCGCGTTCAAGAACAAGGGCGTGCAGCCCATGCTCGACGCCGTCATCGACTACCTGCCGACCCCGCTGGACGTCGCGGCGGCCGAAGGTCACCCGCCGAACAAGGAAGACGAGATCATCTCTCGGAAGCCTTCGGCGGACGAGCCCTTCTCCGGGCTGGCCTTCAAGGTTGCGACCCACCCGTTCTTCGGCAAGCTGACCTACGTCCGGGTGTACTCGGGCAAGGTCGACTCCGGTGCTCAGGTCATCAACTCGACCAAGGGCAAGAAGGAGCGTCTGGGCAAGCTGTTCCAGATGCACTCCAACAAGGAGAACCCGGTCGAGACGGCCAGTGCCGGCCACATCTACGCGGTCATCGGGCTCAAGGACACCACCACCGGTGACACCCTGAGCGAYCCGAACAACCAGATCGTGCTCGAGTCGATGACCTTCCCGGATCCGGTCATCGAGGTTGCCATCGAGCCCAAGACCAAGAGTGACCAGGAAAAGCTGGGCACCGCCATCCAGAAGCTCGCCGAAGAGGACCCGACCTTCAAGGTCCACCAGGACGACGAGACCGGCCAGACCGTCATCGGCGGCATGGGCGAGCTGCACCTGGACATCCTCGTGGACCGCATGCGTCGCGAGTTCAAGGTCGAGGCCAACGTCGGTAAGCCCCAGGTGGCCTACCGCGAGACCATCCGGCGCACGGTCGAGAAGGTCGAGTACACCCACAAGAAGCAGACGGGTGGCTCCGGCCAGTTCGCCAAGGTCATCATCAGCCTGGAGCCGTTCAGCGGCGAGGACGGTGCGACCTACGAGTTCGAGAACAAGGTCACCGGTGGCCGCATCCCTCGCGAGTACATCCCGTCGGTGGATGCCGGTGCACAGGACGCCATGCGGTACGGCGTGCTGGCCGGTTACCCGCTGGTGAATGTGAAGGTCACGCTGCTCGACGGCGCCTACCACGACGTCGACTCGTCGGAAATGGCCTTCAAGGTGGCCGGTTCCCAGGCGCTGAAGAAGGCTGCGCAGGCAGCTCAGCCGGCGATCCTGGAACCGATCATGGCCGTCGAGGTCACCACGCCCGAGGATTACATGGGCGATGTGATCGGCGACCTGAACTCCCGCCGTGGTCAGATCCAGGCCATGGAGGAGCGCAGCGGTGCGCGCGTCGTCAAGGCGCAGGTTCCGCTGTCGGAGATGTTCGGCTACGTCGGCGACCTTCGGTCGAAGACCCAGGGCCGGGCCAACTACTCCATGGTGTTCGATTCGTACGCTGAAGTTCCGGCGAACGTCTCGAAGGAGATCATCGCGAAGGCGACGGGTCAGTGAGAATCGAAGCGCGCCAGCGCTGAGGCTCGGAGCTGATCCGGAGGCGAGCCAGCAGGACGGCGAAGGCGACCGGGCAGTGGTCCGGTACCTTGCAGACCACACAACTGAACACATCAACACACCTGCTTTAAGTAAAAGCACCAACAAGTCCAGGAGGACACCACAGTGGCGAAGGCGAAGTTCGAGCGGACGAAGCCGCACGTCAACATCGGGACCATCGGTCACGTTGACCACGGCAAGACCACGCTGACCGCAGCGATCACCAAGGTTCTGCACGACCAGTACCCCGATTTGAACGAGTCGCGCGCATTCGACCAGATCGACAATGCGCCCGAAGAGCGTCAGCGCGGTATCACCATCAACATCTCGCATGTTGAGTACCAGACCGAGAAGCGTCACTACGCACACGTCGACGCCCCCGGCCACGCTGACTACATCAAGAACATGATCACCGGTGCAGCCCAGATGGACGGCGCCATCCTCGTGGTCGCCGCCACCGACGGCCCGATGCCGCAGACGCGTGAGCACGTGCTGCTCGCCCGCCAGGTCGGCGTGCCCTACATCCTGGTCGCGCTGAACAAGTCGGACATGGTCGACGACGAAGAACTGCTGGAGCTCGTCGAGCTCGAGGTCCGCGAACTGCTGGCCGCCCAGGACTTCGACGAGGACGCCCCCGTCGTTCAGGTCTCGGCGCTCAAGGCACTCGAGGGTGACCCGAAGTGGGTCGAGTCGGTTCAGAAGCTGATGGCCGCCGTCGACGAGTCCATCCCGGACCCGGTTCGCGAGACCGACAAGCCCTTCCTGATGCCCGTCGAGGACGTCTTCACCATCACCGGTCGTGGCACCGTGGTGACCGGTCGCGTCGAGCGTGGCGTGATCAACGTCAACGAGGACGTCGAGATCGTCGGCATCAAGCCGACCACCACCAAGACCACGGTCACCGGTGTCGAGATGTTCCGCAAGCTGCTCGACCAGGGCCAGGCCGGCGACAACGTCGGTCTGCTGGTTCGTGGCATCAAGCGCGAAGATGTCGAGCGTGGCCAGGTTGTCGTCAAGCCCGGCACCACCACCCCGCACACCGAGTTCGAGGGCAGCGTCTACATCCTGTCCAAGGACGAGGGTGGCCGCCACACGCCGTTCTTCAACAACTACCGTCCGCAGTTCTACTTCCGCACCACGGACGTGACCGGCGTTGTGACCCTGCCCGAGGGCACCGAGATGGTGATGCCCGGTGACAACACCGACATCTCCGTCAAGCTGATCCAGCCCGTCGCCATGGACGAGGGTCTGCGGTTCGCCATCCGTGAGGGTGGACGTACCGTCGGCGCCGGCCGCGTGACCAAGATCAACAAGTAACACCAACGCTGTAAAGAAGCGGCGCTCACCCGAAAGGGTGGGCGCCGCTTTGCTGTCCGCATCTTGCGGCGAAACTCGCGTACCCGGGGTTGAGAAAGCCTGCGCAACCCCGGGTACGCGAGTTTCGCGCTAGAGGTCTTCGATGCTGAGGATGCCGTCCTGCACGGCACGGGCGATCAGCGCCGCCTTGGTCGGCGCCGGTCTGCCGACGGCGGCGTACTTCGCGCGGGCCCGCTGCAGATGGGTGCGCACCGTCGACGGCTCGATGAAGAGCCGCTTGGCGACGAACTCCTTGTTCTCGGTCTGGAACCAGGCGATGAGCACCTCGCGCTCGCGGGTGCTCAGACCGGGCCGCCCGACCGTGCGGTCGTTGAACAACGCCTTGGCCATCCGCGGACCGACGTACGGCGTGTTCGCATGCGCGGCATACACCGCGTCGAACAGGTGCTGCTTGTCCTCGCCCTTGGCCAGGAAAGTGGTGGCGCCGGCATCCAGGCTCGACAGGATCACCTCGTCGGTGGCCATGTGCGAGTAGACGATGACGCGGTGCCCGGCTTCGCACACCTGCCGCAGGGTTTCGAACTCGGGCTGGAAACGGTCGTACTGCAGATCGAACATGACCACCTCGATGTCCTCGCCGCCCTGCGGATGGTCGGCGAGGAATGAGGTGGGGTTCGGGTAATCGGCGACCAGATCGATGGGCGGATTGCAGCCGGCAAACCAGGCGCGGACGCCGGCATGGATCACGTCGTGATCGTCGATCAGTGCGACCGTGATGGCTTCCGTCGTTTTGTCCACCCCGCGATCGATGGTCCTAGTCATGCATTTCCCCCGACATCGACGAGGGCATCAGCGTGTCCCCAGCGCGGTGCAGTTCACAGGACTGTACCTCCAGCAAACCCGTAGTGACGCCTCAACTTGAGATCTTGGCTAACAGAATTGTCGCCGGGGTAGATTTTAGGCGATTTCGGCGCAGTCCTCGACGTCAATGACGGTATCCGGCAGCAGGTGATGGACGCTGATCCACACGGTGCCGCCGATCTCGGTGACCTCGATACGCGGCTGATCGGTTGTGCCCGGCCGCGGCTCGACCCCCGTGCCGTCGTCATCGCAGAGGATGCTGGCGATCAGTTCCCCGGGGACCACGGTCAGCCCCAACCGGGCATGTTCGACGGCGCGGGCCAAGGCCGCCTCGATCGGTTCGAGCAGTCGGCGGCGCTGTTCGCGGTCCAGTCGCGGCAGGTCATTGTCGGCGTTCAGCGACACCACCACACCGCGCGCGTCGGCCTCCTCGATGGCCGGCCGCAACTCGGCGACCAGCGGATGGCCGAAGGTGCGGGCCTGGAAGATGTAGAGGCGCAGCCGACGCGATTCGATGCGGGCCCGCCACCGGATGTCGGCGTCCATGGCCCCGGTGCTCAGCGTCTGCAGGAGCGGGAACACCCCGCGGATCAGTTTCGAGGTGCGCCGCACGTAGTCGTCGTGCAGGGCCTCGGTGATCCGTCGCTGTGCGTCGTTGGCCCACCGGGCCCGGATCTCTTCGGCGGCAACGGTATTGGCGTTGCGCAGCAGTACCGGAAACGCCAGCGCGAAGATCTGGACCACGAAGATGCCCGCGGTGTACAGCGCCAGGTTGTACGCGGTATCCATGCCCGGGTAGTGGACGAAGTTCAGGATCGCGGTACCCAACCAGAACGCGATCATGACGGCTGCGGCCGGAGCCAGCCGCAGCCGCAACAGGTGCGGCAGTACGCACAGCGTGGTCGCCAGCAGGGGCCACTGGGCCGGCCCACCCAGCATGGTGTCGGGCAGCAGGCTGGCCTGCGCGTAGATCACCACGGCCATCAGCACCAGGGCCGGGATGGTGAGATTCGGGCGGTGGTCCAGCACCCGCGGGATACCCGCGAGTGCCACCAGGGCGGCGAGCCCGCCCAATGCGAACTGCGCCGTGGGGTGGTCGGTCGTGGTCGCCGCATAGGGCACCGCAAGCGCCAACTGGACGAAGGCGAACGCCACGATGCCCAGGCCGAAGCGCACCAGGATGCGCTCGGTGAGCTGGTCGACGTCGTCGATGCGAGGGGCGCCCGGCGTCGCGCGCTGCAGTTGATGCCAGTTGACGGTGACGACGGTGCCGGTTCCGGGGGAGGAGCGCACCGATGCGGTGCCGTTGGCGCGTCGCATCCGGCCGACGATCGATTCGGCGACACCGTGGCCGAGCGTGGTGGTGATGGGGTCGAACCCGACACCATCGTMGGTGATGGTCACCTTCGTCGGCGAGATGTCGATGACGATGCGCTGCGCCCGGGCGTGACGATCGGCGTTGTTGATCGCCTCACGGACCACCGCGACCACGGCGTTGGCGGTGCGGCCGTCCAGCACCAGCCGGCCCAGCCCGGTCATCCCGATGGGGGTGGTGCAGTGCTGGACCTCGACGCGAATCGCGGCGGCGACATCGGTGGCCGACTTGGCGCCGAGGCCGATCGGCTCCCCGGCCAGCAGCGCGAGGTCGCGGCTGGCCTGGGCCGCGATGCGTTCCGGTGAGACCTCGGCGCCTTCGCCGACGAGGTGCAGGGTCGAGGCGGCGGTGTCGTGCACCAGCGCCATGTGTTCGAGTTCGTGATCACGCACGGCCGCGGCGATCGCGTCGCGCAGCGCGGCATCGTGGTTGTCGGCGCGGGTCTGGTCGACGCGGCGGGCCACGGTCCGCGCGGTCAGCACCAGCACGGTGGTGATGGCCCACTCGACGGCCAGCATGTAGTAGAGCATCGGGATGTGCAGGACCCGATCCCACCCGACGACCTGCGCGCACCCGGCCATGTAGGCCGCTGTGATCGCCAGTGCCGCAAGGAAACTCATTTTCGGGGGCTGAGCGATGGCGTAGGTGATCACCGCGACGCCCGCGATGACCTGGGGTACCGAATTGGTGTACAGCAACTGTGGGTCGGTACCGAAGACCGGAACCGAGGCCGACACCACCAGCACATAGCAGAGGTCGAGAATCTGAAACGTCGCCGACGTCGACCTGGTCGCCAACCGGTAGACCGACCAGCACACCAGCAGTGCCAGCGCGGCCAGTCCGAGATTCGATTCCGGGGTGTTCGGCAGCAACAGTGCACTGATCGACGCCACCAGCGTGACGCTGTTCAGCAGAATGACGGCAAGGGTCTGTGCGTGGGCGATCACCTGCTGCTCGGATACATGGACCGCCGGGTCGTGGCCGCGCTCGAGCACAGGACATTATGTACCGAATGTCATTGTCAACGTCAGCCAATTGACGGACATTGCCACATGGGCCGGCGCCGGTCCGCCGAGCGTCCGACGGTGCAGGCTCCCTACAGCTAATCTGATCGCGTCCAAGCGTCTGGATATCCCGTCGCCCCGAGGAGCGTGGCCGTGTTGTGGCGTTATGTGAAGGCGCAGGCCTGGGTGCTGCTGTGCGGTGGGCTGGTCGGGCCGATCTTTCTGGCCGTCTACTTCGGCTCAGGGCAGAACGATTTCCTGAAGTGGATGTTCTGGGCGGGGCTGCTCGTGACGGCAGTCGATGTGCTCGCGGCCCTGGCCATCGCCGCCTACGGGACCAAGGCGCAGGCCAAGTCCGATCAGCTGGAAGCCCACGGCGTGCTCGGGCTCGCGCAGATCATCGGGATGGCCGAGACGAACACCCGGATCAACGACCGCCCGGTGGTAAAACTCAACCTGCGCATATCCGGACCGGGGATCGCGACGTTCGACGTCGAGGACCGGGTGATCTCCGACGTCACACGGTTGGCCATGCTCACCTCCCGACGGTTGGCAGTGCTGGTGGATCCCGCCACCGGCCAGTTCCAGATCGACTGGGAACGCAGCGGTTTGATCAACGGTCAGGTGCCTGCGACATTCTCGGTCGCCGAGGACAACAGGACCTACGACCTGTCCGGGCAGGCTGAGCCGCTGATGGAGATCCTGCAGATACTCAAGGCCAACGGCATCGGCATGAACAGCATGGTCGACCTGCGCAACAACCCGGGGGCGCGGGCGCAGGTGCAGGCGGTGGTCCGCCGCGCCGCGGCCCAGCAGGCACCGCCGCCGGTCCCGCCCGCCGCCGCGTATGTGCCCCCACCGGTCGGGGTGTACACGCCACCGGTCCCCGAACCCAGCACCGCGCAACGGTTGCAGGAACTGGAGACCCTGCGTGCGACCGGGGTGATCTCCGAGGACGAGTACGCCGCCAAGCGTCAACAGATCATCGCCGATCTGTGAACAGGCGCCATTAGCAAGCCGTACCAGTCCGCTTGCGGTAGCGTCCGCCTCAGCGACCAAGTCCTGGGGAGGACGGTGGGGTGCCATGACCGCAGCGGAAGTCGACGTCAGAGACAACAAGGTCAGTCTGCCGACCCTGACCGCCATGGTCATCGGGTCGATGATCGGTTCGGGAGTGTTCCTGCTGCCGCGCCGCTTCGGCGTGGAGACCGGTGTGGCGGGCGCCCTGATCGCCTGGACCATCGCCGGTGCCGGAATGCTGATGCTGGCCTTCGTCTTCCAGCGCCTGGCCACTCGCAAACCCGACCTGGACGCCGGCATCTACGCCTACGCCCGGGCCGGTTTCGGCGACTACGTGGGTTTCAACTCCGCGTTCGGATTCTGGGCATCGGCGTGCGCGGGCAACACCTCGTACTGGGTGCTCATCATGGCCACCCTGGGGTCGCTGTTCCCGGCGTTGTTCCCCACTCTCGGTGACGGTTCCACCGTCATCGCGGTGGTCATCTCGTCCATCGGGGTGTGGCTGTTCTTCTATCTGATCCTGCGTGGCGTGAAGGAAGCCGCCATCATCAACCGCATCGCGACGTTTGCCAAGATCATCCCGATCCTGATGTTCATCGTGATCGTCGCCATCGCCTTCAAGGCCGATGTCTTCACTGGCAACTTCTGGGGTGGCGACGGGAACTATTCCTGGTCATCGCTTTTCGAGCAGGCCAAAGGCACGATGCTGATCACGGTCTTCGTGTTCATGGGCATCGAGGGCGCCAGCGTCTACTCCCGCTTCGCCAAGAAACGGGAGGACGTCGGCAAGGCCACCGTGATCGGCTTCCTGGCGGTGCTGTCGGTCTTCATGCTGGTGACCCTGTCCTCCTACGGTGTGCTGGCGCAGTCCGAGCTGGCGGATGCGTCTCAGCCGTCGATGGCCGCAGTGCTGGAATCGGTTGTCGGACCGTGGGGTTCGGTGCTCATCCGGGTGGGCGTCATCATCTCGGTGCTGGGTGCCTACCTGGCCTGGACGTTGATGGCCGCCGAGATCCTGTACCTGCCCGCCAAATCCGACGACATGCCCAGATTCCTGTCCCGGGAGAACGCCAATGGGGCTCCGGTCAACGCACTCATCATGGCCGCCGGGCTGGTGCAGTTGCTGCTGATCCTGCTGGTGTTCTCGGACAACGCGCTGGACTTCATGCTCGATCTGACTGCGGCGCTGGCCTTGATCCCGTATCTGCTCGCCGCCGGTTATGCGTTGAAGCTGACCATCACCCGCGAAACCTATTCCGACGGCAAGTCGTTGGTCCCGGACATGGTGATCGCCGCGGTGGCAACTTTCTATACGCTGTTCCTGGTCTACGCCGCGGGTTGGGATCACCTCCTGTTGTCCTGCATCCTCTACGCCCCCGGCGCGCTGCTGTACTGGATGGCTCGCAGGCAGAGCGGACTGCGGGTGTTCAAGCCCGCCGAAGCGGTGTTGTTCGCCGTCATCGTGCTGGGTGCGATCGGTGGGATCTACGGCCTGATCACCGGTGCCATCCAGATCTAGTCTCGACCACAGCTGCTAAGGAGAACGTATGACCGCCAAGCCATCCGACGCCTACGGAGTGCACTCCGAAGTGGGCAAGCTGCGCAAGGTGCTGGTGTGCTCGCCTGGCCTTGCTCACGAACGGTTGACGCCGACCAACTGCGATGACCTCTTGTTCGACGATGTGCTGTGGGTCCAGAACGCCCGACGCGATCACTTCGACTTCATGGACAAGATGCGCGACCGCGACGTCGAGGTCGTCGAACTGCACGAGCTGCTCACCGAGACCATGGAGAACACCGAGGCGAAGGCCTGGTTACTCGACCGCAAGATCACGGCCAACGAGGTGGGCCTCGGACTCGTCGAGGACACCCGCGGCTTCCTGGACTCCCTGCAGCCCCGTCGGCTCGCCGAACTGCTCATCGGTGGGATGTCGACCCTCGACCTGCCGTCGGACATCCAGTCCGGGTACCGCGCGCTCACCCGTGAGGACACCCGGGTCGCCGAGTACCTGATGCCGCCGTTGCCGAACACGCTCTACACCCGCGACACCACCTGCTGGATCTACGGTGGGGTGACGCTCAATCCGCTCTACTGGCCGGCCCGGCAGGACGAGACGCTGTTGATGAAGGCGATCTACGAGTTCCACCCCGACTACGTGGGATCCCGGGTGTGGTGGGGCGATCCCGAGAAGCAGTGGGGACTGGCCACCATCGAAGGCGGCGATGTGCTGATTCCGGGCAACGGAGTGGTGCTCATCGGGATGAGCGAACGGACCTCGCGTCAGGCCATCACCCAGGTGGCCGCCGAGCTGTTCGCGCACGGCGCGGCCGAGAAGGTGATCGTGGCCGGGATGCCCAAGCTGCGTGCCGCCATGCACCTGGACACGGTCTTCACCTTCGCCGACCGCGACGTGGTCACCATCTACCCCGACATCGTCGACAACATCGCCCCGTTCACGCTGCTGCCCAGCGATACCGAACCCGGCGTCGAGGTGATCGAGGAGGACAAGCCGTTCACCGAAGTGGTGGCTGCCGCGCTGGGACTGCCGGAACTGCGCATCGTCGAGACCGGGGGCACCCAGTACGACTCGGAACGCCAGCAATGGGACAGCGGCAACAACCTCGTCGCGGTCGAACCGGGAGTGGTCTTCGCCTACGACCGCAACACCCACACAAACTCGTTGCTGCGTAAGGCCGGCGTCGAGGTCATCACCATCGTCGGCGCCGAACTGGGCCGCGGGCGAGGGGGCGGACACTGTATGACCTGCCCCATCATCCGTGATCCCGTCGTCTTCTAGTTGCGGCCGCATTTACTAGAACACGTTTCAGTTCTACTGCTAGCCTGACGCGGGGCTGAAGAAAGGACCGGCGATGACGGCGGCAAGCGAACCACTCGAAGGCCGGGTGGCCTTCATCACCGGCGCCGCTCGCGGCCAGGGACGGGCGCATGCCATCCGGCTGGCCAACGAGGGCGCCGACATCATCGCCTCCGATATCTGCGCGCCGGTCTCGAGCTCGGTCACCTACCCGGCGGCCACCGCCGAGGACCTGGCCGAAACGGTGCGCGCGGTGGAGGCGACCGGGCGCAAGGTGCTGGCCCGGGCCGTCGACATCCGCGATCTGGAAGCCCAGCAGCAGCTGGTGGCCGACGCCGTCGAGCAGTTCGGCCGGCTCGACATCGTGGTGGCCAATGCGGGTGTGCTGAGCTGGGGCCGGCTCTGGGAGCTCACGCCGGAACAGTGGGACACCGTCATCGACGTGAACCTCAACGGCACCTGGCGGACCATCCGGGCCACCGTGCCCGCGATGATCGAAGCCGGCAACGGCGGGTCGATCATCATCGTCAGCTCGTCGGCCGGGGTGAAAGCCACTCCGGGGAACGGTCACTACGCGGCGTCCAAGCACGGACTCACCGCCTTGACCAATTCGCTGGCGCTGGAGGTCGGTGAATTCGGCATCCGAGTGAACTCCATCCACCCGTACTCCATCGACACCCCGATGATCGAACCGGAGGCGATGGGCGCGCTGTTCGGCAAGCACCCCAGCTTCCTGCACAGCTTCGCGCCCATGCCGTATCACCGAGTGACCGATGGCAAGAGCGAGGGCCTGGCGGCGTTCATGCCGCCCGAAGAGGTCGCCAACGTGGTGGCCTGGCTGGCCAGTGACGCGTCATCGACCCTGTCGGGCAGCCAGATTGCCGTCGACCGCGGCGTGATGAAGTACTAGAGGTTCAGCTCAGCTGCCGGAAATCATCGCCTCGGCGAATCGGTCCACCGCCCAGTCGATCTCGTCCCTGGTGATGACCAGCGGTGGGGCGAAGCGCAGGGTGTGACCGTGGGTGTCCTTGACGAGCACGCCGCGTTCGGCCAACCGCAGGCTCACCTGTTTGCCGGTGCCGAACTGGGCGTCGATGTCGACGCCCGCCCACAATCCCATGCCGCGCACCGCGGTGACACCGTGTACGCCGGCCAGCCGGGTGTGCAGGTGCGCGCCCAGTTCGGTTGAGCGGGACTGGTATTCACCGGTCTCCAGAATGCCGATGACGGTGGAACCGATGGCGGCGGCCAGCGGGTTGCCGCCGAAGGTGGAGCCGTGCTCGCCGGGGTGCAGTACGCCCAGCACGTCGCGGTCGGCCACCACCGCCGACAAGGGGACCACTCCGCCGCCGAGTGCCTTGCCCAGCAGATAGATGTCAGGCACCACGCCCCAGTGGTCACAGGCGAAGGTCCGGCCGGTGCGCGCCAGGCCGGACTGGATCTCGTCGGCGATCATCAGCACGTTGTGCTCGGTGCACAGCCGGCGCACCCCAGGCAGGAAATCCGCGGGAGGCACGATGATGCCGGCCTCGCCCTGTATCGGCTCCAACAGGACGGCGACGGTGTTCTCGTCGATCGCCGCCGCCACGGCATCGGCATCGCCGAACGGCACCGCACGGAAGCCGGGGGTGAACGGGCCGAACCCACCGCGGGCCGTCTCGTCATCGGAGAAGCTGATGATGGTGGTGGTACGGCCATGGAAGTTGTTGCGGGCCACGATGATATTGGCCTGCCCCGCCGGAACACCCTTGACATCGGCACCCCATTTGCGGGCCACCTTGATCGCGCTCTCGACGGCCTCGGCGCCACTGTTCATCGGCAGCACCATGTCCTTGCCGCACAAGCTGGCCAGCGCCTCGCAGAACGGGCCGAGCCGGTCGGAGTGAAATGCCCGGCTCACCAGGGTGACGGCATCGAGCTGGGCGTGCGCGGCGGCCGTGATCACCGGATTGCGGTGACCGAAGTTCACCGCCGAGTAGGCGGCCAGGCAGTCCAGATAACGGTGCCCGTCCACGTCGGTGATCCAGGCACCCTCGGCCGACGCCGCGACAACGGGCAGCGGGGAGTAGTTGTGCGCCGCGTAGCGGTCGTCGAGTGCGATCGCCGCGCTCGTCCGGCTGCTGACGGCATCCACGACTGTCACGGGTGTACCTCCAGTGTGCAACATTTGATCGATCCGCCGCCCTTGAGCAGCTCGGACAGATCCACCCCGATCGGTTCGAATCCGGCGTCGCGCAGTTGGTCGGCGAATCCGGTCGCACCGATCGGCAGGACGACGTGGCGGCCATCGGAGACCGCGTTGAGGCCGAGCACGAAGGCGTCCGCGGAGGCGACCTCGATGGCGGTGGGGAACAGTTCACGCAGACGGGCCTGTGCGGCCTCGGAGAACGCCGGCGGGTAATAGGCGACGGTGACATCCGGTCCGTCGCTGAGCACCGTGAGCGCGGTGTCGAGGTGGTAGAACCGCGGATCGAGCAGTTCCAGGCTGATCACTGGCAGTCCGGTGATCGCGGCGACCTCGTCGTGCGCGCGCCGGTCGGTGCGAAAACCGTAGCCGGCCAACACCATCGACCCGGCCACCAGCAGATCGCCCTGGCCTTCATTGTGGTGGCGGGTGCGCGCGGGCTGATGACCGGACTCGGCCATCCACGCGGCGTAGGCGTCGGCCTCGGCGGCACGCTGCGGGAAGGTGAAGTTCGCGACGACCGCCCGGCCGTTGACGACGAGTCCACCGTTGGCCGCGTAGACCATGTCCGGCAGCCCGGCAACCGGTTCCACCAGGTCGACGGTGTGGCCGAGTTGGGTGTAGGTGTCGCGCAGCGTCTCCCACTGGCGAAGGGCGAGATGCACATCGACGGGGACGCTGGTGTCCATCCACGGATTGATGGCGTACTCGACGGCGAAGTGGCGCGGTGCCGTCATCACGAAGTGGCGGGTGCGGGCCTTGCGGACGAGCGTAGTAGTGGCGGTGAGATCGGAGACCGTCATGATCATGACGGTATTAGCTATCGCTGGTGCAATCAATCGCCGTGTATTGCGTCTGTAGTATCGATTCATTGCGTCACAGCTCTCCGAGCGGTGATCTGTTGTTCACAGGGGGTGATGAGCGATGGACGAGACCGATGAACGCATCCTCGCCGAGCTGACCGACGATGCGCGCGCCACCTTCGCCGAGATCGGGCAGCGGGTGAATCTGTCGGCGCCGGCGGTCAAGAGGCGGGTCGACCGCATGCTCGACAGCGGCGTCATCCGCGGGTTCACCGCGGTGGTGGATCGCAATGCCCTCGGCTGGACCACCGAGGCCTATGTGCAGGTCTACTGCCACGGCACCATCGCGCCCAGCGAGTTGCACCGGGCCTGGGTGGACATCCCGGAGGTGGTCAGCGCGGCCACGGTGACGGGTACCGCGGATGCCATCCTGCATGTGCTGGCACGGGATATGCGCCACCTCGAGGACGCCCTGGAGCGAATCCGGGCCAGCGCCGACATCGAGCGCAGCGAGAGCATCGTGGTGTTGTCGAACATCATCGAGCGCACCCGGTCCTGAGCGGTACCGCCGGGGTGGTGGACTACAGAAGCGCGCCATCGTGTAAGAAACACCACGTGGCAACCAATGGGGGCATCGTCATTGTCGGTGGTGGGCTGGCTGCAGCCCGCACGGCCGAACAATTGCGCCGCGCCGAATACACCGGACCGATCACCATCGTCAGCGACGAGCAGCATCTGCCGTACGACCGGCCGCCGCTGTCCAAGGAAGTTCTGCGCAACCCCGAGCACGACGTGGTGCTCAAGCCGCAGGAGTTCTACGACGAGGCCGACATCACGCTGCGGCTCGGGTCGGCCGCGCAGTCGGTGGACACCGCGGCGAAGGCGCTGACCCTGGCCGATGGCTCGACGCTCGAGTATGACGAGCTCGTCATCGCGACCGGCCTTGCACCCAAGCGCATTCCGTCCTTCCCGGACCTGGAGGGCATCCGGGTGCTGCGCTCGATCGGCGAGAGTGCCGAACTGCGTGACCACGCCGCGACCGCCCGGCACGCCGTCATCGTCGGCGCCGGCTTCATCGGGTGTGAGGTCGCCGCCAGCCTGCGCCAGCTCGGTGTCGACGTGGTGATCGTGGAGCCGCAGCCGACCCCGCTGGCCTCGGTGCTCGGCGAGAAGATCGGCGCGCTGGTGACCCGGCTGCACGAGGCCGAGGGTGTGCAGGTGCTGTGTGGCGTGGGTGTGGCTTCGGTGTCCGGTGTGGACAAGGTCGAGAAGGTCGTGCTCTCCGATGGCACCGAGCTGGACGCCGACGTCGTCGTCGTCGGCATCGGTTCGCATCCGGTGACCGGCTGGCTCGACGGCAGCGGCATCGCGGTGGACAACGGTGTGGTGTGCGATGACGCCGGCCGGACCAGCGCCGAACACGTCTGGGCCATCGGCGATGTGGCCTCCTGGCGTTCCGAGGTGGGGCACCAGGTGCGCGTCGAGCACTGGAGCAACGTCGCCGAGCAGGCCCGGGTGCTGGTGCCGGCGATCCTCGGTCAGGAACCGGGCAGCGCGGCGATTTCGGTGCCGTACTTCTGGAGCGACCAGTACGACGTCAAGATCCAGTGCCTGGGTGAGCCCGCGGCCGACGACGTGGTGCACATCGTCGAGGACGACGGTCGGAAGTTTCTCGCCTACTACGAGCGCGACGGCATCGTCACCGCCGTGGTCGGTGGCGGGATGCCCGGCAAGGTGATGAAGGCCCGCGGCAAGATYGCCTCCGGTGCCGCCATCGCCGACGTGCTGCCTGCCTAGTGCTCACCTAGGTAGAACCGGGCGCCCTGGTCATCGGTGCACAACGCGGACTTGCCGTACGACTGTGTCGAGGGCTCCTCCAGGACGGTCCCGCCGGCCGCCCGGACCCGTTCGACCGAGGCGTCGATGTCCTCGACGTTCCACATCGGCACCGTCGCGGGCTGCGCGTTTCCGCCGGCTGCACCGGCCATCGGATGCGATTCCTGGACAGCCCAACCGTCGTCGACCCGCCCGGATTCGAAGGTCCAGTGCAGCACCCGGGAGTAGAACGACCGGAAGTCGGCCGAGTTCTCCACGAAGTACGTGATGTACGAAAGTTCGCCGGGCCCAGTGCCGTTGAGTGCAGGCCGTGGGGTGCCCACCGAGTCCCGGTACACCGCGAACGGTGCACCGGACGGATCGACCGCGTCCAGCACGGTGCCGAACTCGCGCTGCTGGGGTTCGCCGACGGTGCCGCCGCCGGCCACGATGGCCTCGCGGGCGGCGTCCAGATCATCGACGGCGTAGCAGCAGAACAGCGTGCTGGGCCCCGCGGTCTCGAAGATGCCCATGGACAGGCTGGAGCCGGCGACGTGGTGCCCGTCGAACGACCAGCCGAGCACTGCCGAGTAGAACGCCGCGGCCCGGGCGGCATCGGGGGTGTTGACCGACACGTAGCCGACGTCGCCGTGCTTGATCTGCACCGGGGCGCCGGTCATCGGGCCGGACAGCATCCACCGGTGTCCGGAGGGGTCGATGATCGTCGCGCCGCGGGCACCGTGGTCCTCGTAGACCTCGCGCAGCACGGTGGCCCCGTGCTCGCGGGCGCGCTGCAGGACGGCGTCGGTGTCGGTCACCGGCAGCATCAAGCTCACCGAGACAGACTGCGGAGCAGGCGCTTTGAGACCCAACTCGGGGAATTCGTCGGCCAGGTAGAGCACCCCGTCGCCGATGGCGAGTTCGGCATGGCCGACCCGCCCGTCGCTCATCAGGATCGGATCGCCGATGACGGTCGCGCCCAGCGCCGCGACGTACCACGCGATGGCGGCCTTGGCGTCCGGCACCGCGAGGTAGGGGATGGCCGCCGGCCTCGGCGGGGCGGTGGCGGTGGTCGAATTCAGTTCTGCGATAGCGGTATCGGTGCCACTCATGACAACTCCTTCAGCGTTGGCGGGCAGGGTGAGGGCCGATTCCAGTCGTGCGCGCAGTCGGGCCGCAAACACCGGATCGGGTGCCACCGGGACTTCGTCGCCGTGCAGCACGGCCAGCGGATCCTGGTTGTTGATGTCCCGGTTGTTGTTCACGACGGCCCTCCTTCCGGTGACGGGTATTGCGATCTGAAGGCGCGGCGGGCCCGCACCAGCAGGGTTTCGGTGGCGTGCACGGTGCGCCCGATCAGTGCCGCGCACTCGGGCACCGAGCAGTCGTCGAGATAGCGCAGCGCCAACACGGTGCGGTGGTGTTCGGGCAACCGTGCCAACACCGCCTCGGCGACGATGCGGTCCAGTTCGGCATCCCAGTCGTCCACGGGATCGACCGCTTCCGGCAGTTCGGCGACGGGCACGCTGAACCTGTCGTGCCGGCGGCGATAGTGGTCGGCCAACTTGTGCCGGGCCACCCCGATCAGCCAGGGCACCGTCATTGGCGGCGGTGTCGGTTTGCGCGCCGCATCCATGGCCGCCAGGAAGGTGTCCGAGGTGAGATCCTCGGCGGCCGCGCGGTCACCGCAGCGCCGGGTGAAGTACCCGTACACCACAGGCAGTGCCTCGTCGTAGAGCTCAAGTAGCTCCCGAGGGGCATCGCGGTGACCCGATTCGACGCTCACACCTCTATCRTCGCCGTCCGGGGCCGAACTCCGACACCCCCACTTTCCTGCGATTTGTGGAGTTCTTGTCGGAAAGGTTCCGACAAGAACTCCTCAAATCGCTCAGAGGGTGTGCAGGCCGCGGCCGACCACGTCGAAAGAATCGCCCAGCAGGTGTTCCAGGGAAACCGACTTGTCGGCCAGCCACTGCTCGTAGGCGGTCAGCGCGACACCCAGCAGTGTCCAGGCGGCGGTCTGGGGGACCAGGCCGCCCGGTTCCTCGCCGCGCCTGCGGGCCACGTACTCGGCCACCACGGTGCGCCAGCCGGCGTACATGGTCATCGAATGTGCCTGCAGCGCATCGGTTCCCAGGATCAGCCGCATGCGCTGGCGATGGCGTTCCTCATCGTCGAAGCGGTTGAACGCCAGCAGTGCGGTGCGCAGGGCCACGGCGATGTCACCGCGCTGATCGCCCTCGGCGAGCAGTTCGCGCATGAGGTTCAGGTGCGCGTCGAAGTCGCCCCAGGGGATGGCGTTCTTGGACGGGTAGTAGCGGAACAGCGTGCGGCGGGCGATGCCGGCCGCCCGTGCGACATCGTCGACGCTGACCTCGTCGAAGCCGTGGCTGGCGAAGAGTTCCAGCGCGACGGAGGTGATGTGGTCCTGGGTGGTGGACGGCCGGCGACCGACACGGGGCCCGGACGACTTCGCCATGAAACCCACCCTTCCATTTCTGCACTCGATGCCATATTCTTGCGACCCAGGTCACAATTGTCGATGACCTAGACGTATCACAGCCAAGAAAGGTGCGATCCCCATGGACCAGAATCAGCAGGTTGAGACCGAAGCGCAGCTCGTCACCGAGTCCCTCGTCGAAGAGGTCTCGATCGACGGTATGTGCGGGGTTTACTGATCGTGAGCGCACCCACTGCTGATGCAGTGGCGTTCGACCCCGATCGCGGCTGGCGGCTGCACCACCAGGTGGCGGTGCGGCCGGAGCCGTTCGGGGCGCTGCTGTACCACTTCGGTACCCGCAAGCTGTCGTTCCTGAAGAACCGGACGATCGTCGCGGTGGTCAACTCGCTCGACGAGCACCCCGACATCCGATCCGCTTGCCGCGCCGCCGGAATCGACGACGACGCCCAAGGCCCGTACCTACATGCGCTCAGTGTGCTGGTGAAATCCAACATGCTCGTTGCCAAGGAGATCTAGATGACCGCCGTCCTGCCCCCGGCGCTCGTGCCCGTTTCAGCCCCGGAACCGACGAAAGTTCCCCGCCTGGTCGAGCAGTTCGAGCACGGCCTCGATGCCCCGATCTGCCTGACCTGGGAACTGACCTACGCGTGCAACCTGTCCTGCGTGCACTGCCTGTCCTCGTCGGGCAAGCGCGATCCCCGTGAGCTGAGCACTCAGCAGTGTAAGGACATCATCGACGAACTCGAACGCATGCAGGTGTTCTACGTGAACATCGGCGGCGGGGAACCCACTGTCCGGTCGGACTTCTGGGAACTCGTCGACTACGCCACCGAACATCACGTCGGAGTGAAGTTCTCCACCAACGGGGTTCGCATCAACCGTGAGGTGGCGGCCAAACTCGCCGCCAGCGACTACGTCGACGTGCAGATCTCGCTCGACGGCGCGACCGCCGAGGTCAACGACGAGGTGCGTGGTCCCGGTTCGTTCGCGATGGCGATCCGGGCGTTGGAGAACCTCAAGGACGCCGGCTTCAAGGACGCCAAGATCTCGGTGGTCGTGACCCGCCAGAACGTCGACCAGCTCGACGATTTCAAGGCGCTGGCAGACACCTACGGCGCCACCCTGCGCATCACCCGGCTGCGGCCGTCCGGTCGCGGCGCCGATGTGTGGGACGACCTGCATCCCACGCCGGTGCAGCAGGTGCAGCTCTACGAATGGCTGGTCGCCCATGGCGAGGGAGTCCTCACCGGTGACTCGTTCTTCCACCTGTCGGGTCTGGGCGAGCCGGGCGCGCTGGCCGGGCTCAACCTGTGTGGTGCCGGCCGGGTGGTGTGCCTGATCGATCCGATCGGCGACGTGTACGCCTGCCCGTTCGCCATCCACGAGAAGTTCCATGCTGGAAACATCCTGCAGGACACCGGCTTCGGCACCGGATTCAAGAACGTCTGGCAGAAGTCTCCGTTGTTCCAGGAGCTGCGCGAACCGCAGTCCGCCGGGGCCTGCAGCGGCTGCGCGCATTACGACTCCTGCCGGGGCGGTTGCATGGCGGCCAAGTTCTTCACCGGTCTGCCGATGGACGGGCCCGACCCCGAGTGCGTGCAGGGGTACGGCGAACCCGCCCTGGCCGCCGAACGGGACAAGCCCAAGTCCTCGGTCGACCACTCCCGAGCGGGTGGGCGCAAGGGCCCGATCCCGCTCAAACTGCTCACCGTCCCGCCCAAGAAGTTCTGTAACGAAAGTCCTGTGTAGAGATCATGGCTCGCGATACCTGGTTCGAGACCGTTGCCATCGCCCAACAGCGTGCGAAGAAACGGCTGCCCCGCTCCGCCTACTCCTCGCTGATCTCGGCGAGCGAGAAGGGGGTATCGGTCTCCGACAACGTCGAGGCGTTCTCCCAGCTCGGCTTCGCCCCGCATGTCATCGGTGCCACCGAGAAGCGTGAGAGGGCGACAACGGTGATGGGACAGGACATCTCGATGCCCGTCGTCATCTCGCCGACCGGCGTGCAGGCGGTCGACCCCGACGGCGAGGTGGCCGTGGCCCGGGCGGCGGCCGCCCGCGGCACCGCGATGGGGTTGTCGTCGTTCGCGAGCAAGCCGATGGAGGAAGTGACCGCCGTCAACGGCAAGATCTTCTTCCAGATCTACTGGCTGGGCAGCCGGGACGAGATCCTGGCCCGCATGGTGCGGGCCCGCGAGGCCGGTGCGGTCGGTCTGATCCTGACCACCGACTGGAGCTTCAGCCACGGCCGGGACTGGGGCAGCCCCAAGATCCCGGAGCAGATGGACCTCAAGACCATGGTGAAGATGGCACCGGAGGTCATCACCAAGCCGCGCTGGTTCTACAGCTTCGCCAAGACCCTGCGACCGCCGGACCTGCGAGTTCCCAACCAGGGCCGCCGCGGTGAAGCCGGCCCGACGTTCTTCGAGGCCTACGGTCAGTGGATGGGCACCCCGCCGCCGACCTGGGAGGATGTGGCCTGGCTGCGCGAGCAGTGGGGCGGGCCGTTCCTGCTGAAGGGCATGGTTCGCGTCGATGACGCCAAACGTGCTGTGGATGCCGGTGTTTCGRCCATCACGGTGTCCAACCACGGTGGTAACAACCTGGACGGCACCCCGGCCGCGATCCGCTGCCTGCCGGCCATCGCCGACGCGGTCGGCGATCAGGTCGAAGTTTTGCTGGACGGCGGCGTCCGGCGCGGCAGCGATGTCGTCAAGGCTGTCGCCCTCGGCGCCCGCGCGGTGTTGATCGGACGGGCCTACCTGTGGGGCCTGGCGGCCAATGGACAGGCCGGCGTGGAGAACGTGCTCGACATCTTGTCCGGAGGCATCGACTCGGCGTTGCGGGGTCTGGGCAAGTCCTCGATCCACGATCTGACGCGCGAGGACATCCTGATCCCCGAGGGCTTCACCCGGACGCTCGGAGTGCCGCAGTCCTGACACGCCGGTAGCCTGATACGGGCGTGACTGACGTGACGGACGTGACCGGTTGTCCGCCGACTGGCCGACAGGCGCGGAAATCAATTGCCGCGCATGCGCCAACAATCGGTGCACACCAGGTGAATTCGGCCTACCATCACCGAGTGGCTTTACCCGGGGAGCTCGGCAGTGTGACGTCGAGTGGACTGCTTGGTACCCCACGCAACCAGCAATCCGGCGGATCGCCTGCGCTCATCGTGCCGCTCGGCTCCACCGAACAGCACGGCCCGCACCTGCCGCTGGACACCGACACCCGCATTGCGACCGCCGTGGCACGCGCGGTGGCAGCCCGGCTCGGCGCCGGATGGCTGCTGGCCCCCGCGCTCAGCTACGGCGCGAGCGGCGAGCACGAGGGATTCGCGGGCACGGTCTCGATCGGCACCGAGGCGCTACGGCTGTTGCTGGTCGAGTTCGGCCGGTCCGCCTGCAACTGGGCCTCCCGGCTGGTCTTCGTCAACGGGCACGGCGGCAATGTCGAAGCGCTGGCCGGCGCGGTCGGACTGTTGCGTACCGAGGGTCGCGACGTCAGCTGGAGCTCGTGCATGGTCGCCGGTGCGGACGCGCACGCCGGGCACACCGAAACATCTGTATTGCTACATATTTCGCCCGAGGCCGTACACACCGATGCGGTGGTGCCGGGGAACAGCGCGCCGTTGGCCGAACTGATGCCCGCCATGCGTGCCGGCGGTGTGGCGGCGGTCAGCGCGGTCGGGGTGCTCGGGGATCCGACCACCGCCACGGTGGCCGACGGGCAACGGTACTTTGCCGATATGGTCGACGGGTGTGCCCGCAAACTCCTGACTTGGACGCCGAACGGGCACGGGATGCTGACATGACCGGGCCGCGCCTGCCCGACGGATTCGCCGTCCAGGTGGACCGCCGGGTCAAGGTGCTGGGTGCCGGATCGGCGTTGCTCGGCGGCTCGCCCACCCGTTTGCTGCGGCTCGCGCCGGTGGCCCAGACGATGATCGACGACGGCCGCCTGGAGGTCCACGACGCGCTGTCGGCGCAGCTGGCCCGCACCCTGCTCGACGCCACCGTCGCGCACCCGCGTCCCCCCAGCGGTCCGTCACATCACGATGTGACGGTCGTGATCCCGGTGCGCGACAATGTGTTCGGGGTCAGCAGGCTGGTGCGGGCGCTGCGCGGCATGAACGTGGTGGTGGTCGACGACGGGTCCGCCGAACCGCTGACCGACACCGATTTCCACGGCGCGCGCTGTGAGGTCCGGGTGCTGCGCCATGCCCGCAGTCGGGGCCCGGCGGCCGCCCGCAACACCGGCCTGCGTGCCTGCAATACCGACTTCGTGGCGTTCCTGGACTCCGACGTGGTCCCGCGCCGCGGCTGGATGGAAGCGCTGCTCGGCCACTTCTGCGACCCCGCTGTCGCGCTGGTCGCCCCCAGGATCATCAGCCTCAACGAGCCGGACAATCTGGTCGCCCGGTACGAGGCTGTGCGCTCTTCGTTGGATCTGGGCATGCGGGAGGCGCCGGTGGTGCCCTACGGCACGGTGTCCTACGTGCCCAGCGCCGCCATCATCTGCCGGCGCAGCGCGCTGACCGAGGTGGGCGGCTTCGACGAGACCATGGAGTCCGGGGAAGATGTCGACCTCTGCTGGAGGTTCATCGAAGCCGGTGCCCGGTTGCGTTATGAACCCATCGCGCTGGTCGGCCACGAACACCGAACCCAGCTGCGGGAATGGTTCCAGCGCAAGGCTTTCTACGGGCAGTCCGCGGCCCCGCTGGCAGTCCGGCATCCGGGCAAGACGGCACCGATGGTGTTGTCACGGTGGATGCTGGTGCTCTGGCTGCTGGTGGCGACCAGATCCGGCTACGGCTATCTCTTCGCCGCGGTGGTCGCGGCGTTCTTCGGCAGACGCATCTCGGCCTCACTGGAGTCGGTCGACACCGGTCCCAAGGACGTGGCCGCGGTGGCCGCCGGCGGGCTGTGGGGCGCCGCCCTGCAGGTGGCCTCGGCCATCTGCCGGCATTACTGGCCGGTGGCGCTGCTGGCCGCGGTGTTCTTCCGCCGATGCCGCCAGGTGGTGCTCGTCGCCGCCGTCGTGGACGGTCTGGCCGACTGGGCCAACCGCCGCAACAGCGTCGCCGAGGACACCCATCGCGTCGGCCTGCTGAGCTACCTGCTGCTCAAACGTCTCGACGACGTGGCCTACGGGCTGGGGCTGTGGACCGGCGTGGTCCGCGAACGCCACATGGGCGCACTCAAGCCGCAGATCCGAACCTGAAGCGCGACGCGTTGCAGACGGATGTCCTGATCGTCGGTGCCGGTAGCGCTGGTTCGATTCTTGCCGAACGTCTTTCATCCGACACCCGGCGTACCGTGACGGTCCTGGAGGCGGGTCCGCAGGCCGTTCCGCCGCATGCCGGCGATGCGCACCTGGTGCCGATCGGGCCCGGTRGCCCGGTGGTAAGCCGGTACCCGGCGGTCCTGACCGATGTCCCGCGCCGGGAGGTCGATCTGGTGCGAGGCGCGGTGGTCGGCGGTTCCGGCGCGATCAACGGCGGCTACTTCTGCCGGGGCGTACCCGCGGACTACGCGGACTGGAAGACACCCGGATGGTCCTGGGAGGAGGTGTTGCCGCACTTCCGGGCGATCGAGACGGACCTGGACTTCAGCGGCCCGCTGCACGGCGACTCCGGGCCGATACCCGTGCGCAGGACACGTGAGTTCAGCACGGGCACCGAAAAATTCGTGCAGGCGGTGCTCGCGAAGGGGTTCGGCTGGATCGACGACCTCAACGGGGCCGGGCCCGCCGACGGAGTGGGCGCACTGCCCCTGAACGTGCGGGACGGCACCCGGGTCGGTCCGGGCGCGGCGTTCCTGGGGCCGGCTCTGCAGCGGCCGAACCTGCTGGTGCAGCCGGCCACCAGGGCGCAGCGGATACGCTTTTCCGGATCCCGGGCGGTCGGCGTGGACGCGCTCGGTCCCTCGGGGCCGGTGTACTACGCCGCCGACCGCATCGTCCTGTGCGCCGGAGCCATCGGCACCGCGCACCTGCTGCTGGTGTCCGGTTGTGGTCCCGCGGCGGTACTCGTTTCCGCCGGTATCCCGGTGCAGGCGGATCTACCGGTGGGGGAGCGGTTCAGCGATCACCCGGAGTGGGTGCTGCCCGTCGACTGGCCGGCCACCGGTGGGCGCACCCCGATCGAGGCGGCGCTGTCGGTGGACGGTCTGGAGATCCGCTTGTACACATCGGGTTTCGCGCAGATGACCGGGGAAACGCCATCGGACCCGCCGCATATCGGCGTGGCGCTCATGCGCCCCGCGGCGCGTGGCCGGTTGACGGTGTCATCCCCGGATATCGCAGTGGCTCCGGTGATCGAGCATCACTACGACACCGTCGCCGAGGATGTCGAGGCGCTGCGGCGCGGCGCCGACCTGGCCCGGGAGATCGCCGGAGTCGTTGACCGCGAGGCGAACTGGTCCACCACCCAACACCTCTGCGGTACCGCGCCGCTGGGCGCGGTGCTCGATCCGCAGTGCCGGGTGCTGGGTGTCGACGGGTTGTGGGTGGCCGACGGTTCGATCATGCCGGCACCCACCTCGCGCGGGCCCCATGCCACCATCGCGATGATCGGGCACCGGGCGGCGGAGCTGATCGCGGGCTAGTCGCGGTGCCTGCCGGCACCGCGGAGACGGCGCACGAGCCGCAACTGCTGATCGTCGCGGCCGGGTGCCCACAGCCCGATGACCACGGCGCTGACGCCCACGATGACCGCGAGTCCCAGCAGCGACGCACTCATCGATTCGACGAAGGCCGTCCGGCCGAGTTCGGCGATGCGTGCGCCCGCCGGTCCCAGCGTCGCCGACACCTCCAGGGCCTGACCCAGGGATCCGAGCGCGGCGTCGCGAGCGGGTGGCGGCAGCTCGGCCGGGAGCCTGGGCGCCAGCAGAGCGGTGTACTGCGCGGCCAGCAGCGAGCCGGCCAGTGCGATGCCCAGGGCGGCGCCGATCTCGCGGGTGGTGTCGTTGACGGCGGAGGCCACGCCCTGCTTGTCGTCGGGAGCGGTGTTCATGATCGCGGAAGTGGTTGGTGCGGTGAGTAATCCGATGCCGATGCTCATCACGAGCAAGGGCCAGCCGACGGCCGCATAGCCGTCCGCGATGGTGATGGTGCTCAGCAGCAGAAAGCCGACGGCGATGAACGTGAGCCCGGTGGAGACGACCGGTCGAAGCCCGGCGCGCGGCAGGTACCAGAACGAGGTCGCGGACAGCAGCAGGACCGGCCCCATCAGCGGGGTCAGGGCAAAGGCCGTCTTGATCGGGCTGTAGCCGAGGATCAGTTGCATGTGCTGCATCACGACGTAGAAGAAGCCGAACATGGCAAGGAAGAACACCGTGATGGCGGCCGCGCCGGTTGCGAAGGCGGGATTGGCGAACAGTCGGACGTCGAGCAGTGGATGTTCGCGTCGAAGCTCGATGATGCCGAACGCCAGCATCATCAGCGCGCCCACGACGATGCAACCGATGACCAGTGCATCGGACCAGCCACGGGCGGGCGCCTCCAGGATGCCGAACACGAGCACCGCGACACCGCCACCGATGACGACGGCGCCGAGCCAGTCCAGCGGTTTGGCGATCGTCTCCTTCGATGTCGCGATGGTCAGCGTGAGGACGAACAGCAGCACCCCGGCGCCCGCGAAGGCCCAGAAGATCGCCTGCCATCCGAAGAAGTGCAGCAGTCCACCCGAGCCGAGCATGCCGACGATGGCGCCACAACCTGCGGTGCCCGCCCAAATGCCAACGGCCTTGTTGCGCTGATCTTTCGGGTATGCGGAGGTCAACAGGGACAGGGTCGCGGGCATCACGAAGGCGGCGCCCGCGCCCGCCACTCCGCGCGCGATGATCAGGTGCATCGGGTCCGACCAGAGCACCGGTGCGATCGAGGCGATGCCGAAGATGGCCAGACCCAGCAGCAGGGCGCCGCGGCGACCGTAGCGGTCGCCCAGTGCGCCGGCGGGCAGGAGCAGGCAGGCGAGCACCAGGGTGTAGCTGTCGACGATCCAGGTGAGTTCGGTCTGGGTGGCCGACGTCGCCTTGGCGAGATCGGGGAGCGCGGTGTTCAGCGCGACCATCGAGGAGATGACCAGCAGCACACCGAGACACGCGATGAGCAGTGTCCACACGCGGACTCTGGCCGAAAGGCCGGCCAGGGAGGAATCGGTAGGCCGGTCCGACTCGGCAAGTGTGTCGACCATTGRCCCTCTTTCGACGAGTGCGTTATTTTTGATACTGCCCGTCTAGTTCCGAGACTAACAGTCTCGTTCTGGGTGGGGAAGGGAGTTGGACGATGGCGACGCATACCGACCCGCGGCCCGCGAGGTCGCGGGCCCGGTTACTGGAGGCTGCGACGGCGCTGCTGCGCACCGGAGGTCCCAGTGCGGTGACGGTGGACGCCGTCATCCGTGCCTCCAATGTGGCGCGCGCCACCCTGTACCGGCACTTTCCCAGTGGAAATGACCTGCTGGCGGCGGCTTTTCACGCGCTGATCCCGCCCGCCCCACTACCGCCGGCGGATGGCACCCTGCGCGATCGGCTGATCGCGGCACTGGACGGCTTCGCCGACCTGGTCGCCGAGACTCCCGTGAGCCTGGCCGCGACCTCCTGGCTGGCACTGGGCGGTGGCCTGAATCAGGCAGGGTGGAGCACGGCCGACCCGCATGCCGAGAGCGACGCAGTGCGCACCCTGCGTGAGCGGGTCGCCGATCAGTACGCAGCACCGTTCGACGCTGTCTTCGACAGTCCCGACGCGGTGTCGGGGCTGGTTCACGTTGATCGGGTGCAGGCGGTGGCGCTGCTACTCGGCCCGATCGTGCTCGGCAAGTTGAGTACGTTCGCCGACTTCGACTACCGTGCGGCCGCCAGGGCCGCGGTCGACGGCTTCCTGGCCACCCACCAGAAGGCGGTCCGAACTACCGCAGCGAGTACCTGATCGGCAGGTGCTTGAGCCCGCCGACGAATGTCGTCGCCGACAGCTCGGGCTCACCGGCCAGCTCGATCGACTCCAGACGCGGAATCAGTTCGGAGAACAGGCTGTTCATCTCCATCCGGGCCAACGCGGCACCGAGGCAGAAGTGCACGCCGTAACCGAACGCGACATGCTTGTTGGGGTCGCGGCCGACATCGAAGCGGAACGGCTCCTCGAACACCTCTTCGTCGCGGTTGCCCGAAACATAAGCCAGATAGACGGATTCGCCCGCCGCGATGGGCACACCGCGTACCTCGGTATCGGCGGCGGCGGTGCGCATGAACTCCTTGACCGGTGTCGTCCAGCGGATCATCTCCTCGACCGCGGTGCCCATCAGCGACGGATCCGAGCGCAGCCGCTCCAGCTGGTCGGGATTCTCGATCAACGCCAGCAGCCCGCCGGAGATCGCGTCCTTGGTGGTGTCGTGTCCGGCGCTGGCGACGATCACATAGTAGGAAACGGTGTCCACATCGGTCAGTGGCTCGCCGTCGATGCGCCCGTTGGCGATCGCGGAGGCCAGATCGTCGGTGGGGTTCTCCCGGCGGGACGCGGTGAGTTGGGAGAAGTAGGCGAAGAAGTCCAACAGCACCTGGAGCTGATCCTCCAGGGATCCGCCCTCGCGCTTGTACTCGTCATCGTCGCCGCCGAACATCTCCTGGGTCAGCATGTGCATGCGCTCGTAGTCGTCCTCGGGCAGGCCGAGCAGCGACATGATGACGTAGAGCGGGAAGTGCACCGCGATCTCGGTGACGAAATCGCATTCCGGGCCGATATCGCGCATCCGGTCGACATAGCGTTTGGCGAGCTCGTCGACGCGGACCTTCAGATCGCGCATGGCCTTGGGGCGGAACCAGTCGGCGCCGATGGCGCGGATCTTGCGGTGGTGCGGGTCGTCCATATGGATCAGCGTGCGCAGCCCCATGCCGGCTTCCAGCTGCTCCTTGGCCAGATCGTCGGCCGCGGCGGTGGCCAGCAGCGGCCGGGGTTCGCTGAGGAACAGGTTGTTCTCGCGTTCGATGGCCATGATGTCGGCGTGTTTGGTGATGGCCCAGAACGGGCGGTAGAGCCTGGACTCGACCCGGACCACCGGTTCATGGGTCCGCAGATAGGCCAGCGCTTCGTGCAGGCGCGCGTCATCGGCGTAGGCCTTCGGCTCGACGAACACGTTGGCGTACTGGCTGGCCCGATCATCCTTGGTCGGAGTGCTCATCCATCGGCTCCTTCACACTGTCTTGACGGGTGTCAAGTTGCAGTCTAAGGGGGCGTCTCAGCCCGCACGCGCGGAATGCGGGAATCGTCGTCAGTAGGCTCGGGCGGTGCCTTCCACGTCCCGACTCGTCCGCTGTGCGTTGGCATTACTGGCCATCGGCACGCTCACGCTCGGCTGCGCAGGCAACACCGCCGATGCGCCGACGTCCCTACCTCCCGACCCGTCAGTGGTCAAGACGACCGCGGGGCTGGTGCAGGGGGTCGCCACCCTCGACAAACGACATTTCGCGGGGATCCCGTACGCGGCGCCGCCGGTCGGGCCGCTGCGCTGGCAGCCGCCGCAGCCGGTGGCGCCCTGGCCCGGCGTGCGCGATGCGACCAAGGTCGGCCCGCGCTGCCTGCAGGACGAGGGCAGCGATCTGGAGATGGGCAGGCAGACCGACGAGGACTGCCTCACCCTGAATGTCTGGACCCCGCCGCCGGCGGAAGAGCCACGGCCGGTGATGGTTTGGATCCACGGGGGCGCGTTTATCAACGGAAATGGCGGGATGTACGACTCCCGCTGGCTCGTCGACCGCGGCGACATCGTCGTCGTCACGCTGAACTACCGACTCGGTGCACTCGGATTCCTGGCCCATCCGGCGCTCGGCCCGGACGGTGCCGTCGGCAATTACGGATTGCAGGACCAGCAGGCGGCACTGCGCTGGGTGCACGACAACATCGCGGCATTTGGCGGCGACCCGGACAAGGTGACCATCGCCGGCGAGTCGGCCGGCGGGATGTCGGTGTGCGATCACATGGTGGCGCCCGAGTCCAAGGGGCTGTTCCGGGCCGCGATCATCCAGAGCGGACCGTGTCAGGCCCAGTTGGCGCTACCGGAGGCCGAGCGCATCAGCGAGGACTACGCGCGCGATCTGGGCTGCGGCGATCCGGCGGGCGCGGCGGCCTGCCTGCGCGCATTGCCGGATCACAAACTGCGAAAACCGGTGTGGTACGACCGGATCGGTGAGGACACGCTCAGCGGGCCGGTATACGGGACCGCTGTCCTGCCCGAAGATCCGATGGCCGCCTTCCGCGAGGGCCGGGCGGCCGATGTGCCCGTGCTGATCGGCAGCAACCATGACGAGTTCACCTTGTTCGTCGCACTGCAGTATCTGCGCGGCAGCAGACAGTACGGGCCGGGCGAGTATCCCGGTCTGCTCGCCAACACCTTCGGGCCCGAGGCGGCGGAGGTCGGTGCGCGCTACCCGCTGGACCGATACGGCGGCAGCACGGCGCTGGCCTACTCGGCGGCAGTCACCGACGGTGTGTTCGCGTGTGTCGCCGACCGGATGGCCGACGAACTGTCCGGCGCCAACCAGGTCTACGCCTACGAGTTCAACGATCCGAATCCGCCGGCGCCGGAACCCATGCGCACGTTGCCCTTCCCGGTGGGCGCCAGTCATTCGCTGGAACTGCGGTATCTGTTCGACGTCGGCGGCGCACCGCCGCTGAACCCGGCTCAGCAGGAGCTGTCGAACCAGATGATCGACTACTGGGCAGAGTTCGTCAGGACCGGGGTGCCCGCGGCGGACGGGGCGCCGGAGTGGCCGGCGGTCAGCGGCGACGGGCCCTGGATGTCACTGCGGCCGGACGGCCCGCGGGTCGTCACGGACTTCGACGAGGGCCACCAGTGCGACTTCTGGGCCGGCCGCACGCGCTGAGCGCGAGCTCAGCCGGCGGGTGTCACCCAGGTGGTGATGTCGGCGTGCACGACCTCCGCGCCGTGGCGGTCGGTGATGCTCACCGGCACCACCAACTCGGCACCTTCGGTGATGGCAGCGAAATCGGGCGGAGTGAACTCGGCCCGGGCCCGCAGCGAGGTGGTGGCCTTGGCCAGGTACTGCACCGTCATCCCCTTGGGGATCCAGCGATGGGTGCCGGGCACGGTGGCCTCCATGGCCATGCCCATCGCGACCTCGGCGGCGTTGCACGAGGCGATCGCATGCACGGTGTGCAGGTGGTTGTAGATGTAGAACCACTTCGGGACCAGCACCTCGGCGCTGCCCGGCCCCATGTGCACCACGTGGGGGAGCACCGAGGCGAAGTAAGGGACCCGGACCATCGCGGCCACCGAGAACAAGCGGCTGCCCAGTGGTTTGTCCGACAGCTGTTGCCAGGCGCGATAGGTCGGACTGTCCGTCATCCGGTCTATCTTACTCTGGAGTAAGATAGACGTCCCGGCCGGGCCGCTGCCGAGGCTCCAAGCTGCTCAAATGGGGATTTGGAGGACGCCGGGATCTGAGGCATACTGTTCGGGTTGCCTTCTGCCGGGTCCGCCTGGCTGAGAGCAACCGACCCGCGTCCTACACGGACGCACCCGGTCCCCACCTCGATTGCGACAGATTATCTACGCAAAAGAGTGTGCGTAAGGGCGACACACCCGAGCGCGGGGGTCGGTGAACCAGAGACAGGTAAACAGCGGCGGCATAGCCAGCGTGCTGTCGTGCGGGGAACACCCCGTTCGACAGAGCGCACGAAGACCAGAGGTATTTCTGCGCCCGAAGCGCGGAAGCCCTTAATAGTGAGGTAGGAAAGCGTGGCGGGACAGAAGATCCGCATCAGGCTGAAGGCCTACGACCACGAGGCGATTGACGCCTCGGCGCGCAAGATCGTCGAGACGGTCACCCGTACGGGAGCAAGCGTGGTCGGCCCGGTGCCGCTGCCGACCGAGAAGAACGTGTACTGCGTCATCCGGTCCCCCCATAAGTACAAGGACTCGCGGGAGCATTTCGAGATGCGTACCCACAAGCGCCTTATCGACATCCTCGACCCGACGCCGAAGACCGTTGACGCCTTGATGCGCATCGATCTGCCGGCCAGCGTCGACGTCAACATCCAGTAGGAGAACCCAGAAAAATGGCTAGAAAAGGCATTTTGGGCACCAAGCTGGGCATGACGCAGGTGTTCGACGAGAACAACAAGGTCGTCCCGGTCACGGTCGTCAAGGCCGGCCCGAACGTCGTGACGCGCATCCGCACCCCGGAGCGCGACGGCTACAGCGCAGTGCAGTTGGCGTACGGCGAGATCAGCCCGCGCAAGGTGAACAAGCCGGTTGCCGGTCAGTTCGCCGCCGCCGGTGTGAACCCGCGCCGTCACCTCGCCGAGCTCCGGCTCGAAAACGAGGCCGCCACTGCCGATTACGAGGTCGGCCAGGAGCTGACCGCCGAGATCTTCGCCGACGGCGCGTACGTCGACGTGACCGGCACCAGCAAGGGCAAGGGCTTCGCCGGCACCATGAAGCGCCACGGTTTCTCGGGTCAGGGTGCCTCGCACGGCGCCCAGGCCGTGCACCGCCGCCCCGGCTCGATCGGTGGCTGTGCCACCCCGGGCCGCGTCTTCAAGGGCACCCGCATGTCGGGCCGCATGGGTAGTGACCGCGTCACCACCCAGAACCTGAAGGTGCACAAGGTCGATGCCGAGAACGGTGTGCTGCTGATCAAGGGCGCCGTCCCCGGGCGCAACGGTGGACTCGTCGTGGTCCGCACCGCGATCAAACGAGGTGAGAAGTAATGACTCTCAAGATTGACGTCCACACCCCGGACGGCAAGAAGGACGGCTCCGTCGAGCTGCCTGCCGCACTGTTCGATGTTGAGCCCAACATCGCGCTGCTGCATCAGGTCGTGACCGCGCAGCTGGCCGCCAAGCGTCAGGGCACGCACTCGGCGAAGACTCGTGCCGAGGTGTCCGGCGGTGGCAAGAAGCCGTACCGCCAGAAGGGCACCGGTCGCGCCCGCCAGGGTTCGACCCGCGCACCGCAGTTCACCGGTGGTGGCGTGGTGCACGGCCCGAAGCCGCGTGACTACAGCCAGCGCACCCCCAAGAAGATGATCGCCGCCGCCACCCGCGGGGCGCTCTCGGACCGGGCGCGCAACGAGCGCATCCATGCGATCACCGAACTGATCAGCGGGCAGGCCCCGTCGACCAAGGCGGCCAAGGCTTTCCTGGAGAGCCTGACCACCAACAAGAAGGTTCTGATCGTCATCGGTCGCAGCGACGTGGTCGGCGCCAAGAGCGTCCGTAACCTGCCGAACGTCCACGTGATCTCGGCAGACCAGCTCAACGCGTACGACGTGTTGCATGCCGATGACGTGATCTTCAGCGTCGAAGCGCTGGATGCCTACATCGGCGCGAACAGCACGGCCCAGAAAGAAGGAGCGTCGGTCTGATGGCAACGATTACTGACCCCCGCGACATCATCCTGGCCCCGGTCATCTCGGAGAAGTCGTACTCGCTGATCGAGGACAACGTGTACACGTTCGTCGTGCACCCGGACTCGAACAAGACGCAGATCAAGATCGCGATCGAGAAGATCTTCTCCGTCAAGGTCGATTCGGTGAACACGTTGAACCGCAACGGCAAGCGCAAGCGGACCCGCAGTGGCTACGGACAGCGCAAGAGCACCAAGCGCGCGATCGTGACCCTGGCCGCGGGCAGCAAGCCGATTGACTTGTTCGGAGCGCCGGCCTAACGGCGGGCAGAGAGACTCAGGAACCAAGAAATGGCAATTCGCAAGTACAAGCCGACGACCCCCGGTCGTCGCGGTGCCAGCGTCTCCGATTTCGCCGAGATCACCCGCTCGACGCCGGAGAAGTCGCTGGTTCGCCCGCTGCACAGCACGGGCGGCCGCAACGCGCACGGTCGTATCACGACACGGCACAAGGGCGGTGGCCACAAGCGCGCCTACCGTTTGATCGATTTCCGTCGCCACGACAAGGACGGCGTCGACGCCAAGGTCGCTCACATCGAGTACGACCCGAACCGCACCGCGAACATCGCGCTGCTGCATTACCTGGACGGCGAGAAGCGCTACATCATCGCGCCCCAGGGACTGAAGCAGGGCACCATCGTGGAGTCCGGCGCCAACGCCGACATCAAGCCGGGTAACAACCTGCCGCTGCGCAACATCCCGGCCGGTACCGTCATCCACGCTGTGGAGATGCGTCCCGGCGGTGGCGCGAAGCTGGCCCGTTCGGCCGGTGTGAGCGTCCAGTTGCTCGGTAAGGAAGGCGCCTACGCCACGCTGCGTATGCCCTCCGGTGAAATCCGTCGCGTCGATGTGCGCTGCCGCGCCACCGTCGGCGAGGTCGGCAACGCCGAGCAGGCCAACATCAACTGGGGTAAAGCCGGCCGTATGCGGTGGAAGGGCAAGCGCCCCACCGTCCGTGGTGTCGTGATGAACCCGGTCGACCACCCGCACGGCGGTGGTGAGGGTAAGACCTCCGGTGGCCGCCACCCGGTGAGCCCGTGGGGCAAGCCCGAGGGCCGTACCCGCAAGCCGAACAAGGCGAGCGACAAGCTCATCGTCCGTCGCCGGCGCACCGGCAAGAATAAGCGCTAGGGAGTAAAGCGATGCCACGCAGCCTGAAGAAGGGCCCGTTCGTCGACGACCACCTCTTGAAGAAGGTCGACGTCCAGAACGAGAAGAACACGAAGCAGGTCATCAAGACCTGGTCGCGTCGTTCGACCATCATTCCTGACTTCATCGGTCACACCTTCGCCGTCCATGACGGTCGCAAGCACGTGCCGGTGTTCGTCTCCGAGGCGATGGTCGGGCACAAGCTCGGCGAGTTCGCCCCCACCCGCACGTTCAAGGGTCACATCAAGGATGACCGGAAAGCGAAGCGCCGGTAATGACTACTGCAATTGAGTATCCGTCCGCGACGGCGGTTGCCCGCTTCGTGCCGTTCTCGCCGACCAAGGCGCGCCGGGTCATCGACCTGGTCCGCGGCAAGTCGGTCGCCGAGGCGCTCGACATCCTCCGGTGGGCACCGCAGGACGCCAGCACCACGGTTGCCAAGGTGATCGCCAGTGCGGCCGCCAACGCGCAGAACAACAACGGACTGGACCCGTCGACCCTCGTGGTCGCGACCATCCACGCCGACGGTGGCCCGACCGCCAAGCGCATCCGGCCGCGCGCCCAGGGGCGTGCGTTCCGTATCCGCAAGCGCACCAGCCACATCACCGTGATCGTCGAGAGCCGTCCGCCCAAGAAGAGCGGACAGCAGGGCGCCTCGGCGAGTGCGGCACGCGCACGTCGTGCGCAGGGCAGTAAAGCAGCTTCGACCAAAACCAAGGCTTCCGCAGAAGCGAAGGAGGGCTCGGAGTAGTGGGCCAGAAGATCAATCCGCACGGCTTCCGGCTCGGTATCACCACCGACTGGAAGTCCCGGTGGTATGCCGACAAGCAGTACGCGGACTACGTGAAGGAAGACGTCGCGATCCGCCGTCTGCTGGCCACCGGCCTGGAGCGGGCCGGTATCGCCGATGTGGAGATCGAGCGGACCCGTGACCGGGTCCGCGTGGACATCCACACCGCGCGTCCCGGCATCGTCATCGGGCGCCGCGGCACCGAGGCCGACCGCATTCGGACCGACCTGGAGAAGCTGACCAAGAAGCAGGTTCAGCTCAACATCCTCGAGGTGAAGAACCCCGAGTCTGTTGCGCAGTTGGTCGCCCAGGGCGTCGCCGAGCAGCTGTCCAACCGGGTGGCGTTCCGTCGCGCGATGCGCAAGGCCATCCAGTCGGCCATGCGCCAGCCCAACGTCAAGGGGATCCGGGTGCAGTGCTCGGGCCGCCTCGGCGGTGCTGAGATGAGCCGCTCGGAGTTCTACCGCGAAGGTCGAGTCCCGCTGCACACGCTGCGTGCCGACATCGACTACGGCCTCTACGAGGCCAAGACCACCTTCGGCCGTATCGGCGTGAAGGTCTGGATCTACAAGGGCGACATCGTCGGTGGTAAGCGTGAGCTGACCGCCGCCGCGCCGGCCGCCGACCGTCCGCGTCGTGACCGTCCGTCGGGCACCCGTCCGCGCCGCAGTGGCGCGTCGGGTACCACCGCGACGAGCACCGAGGCCGGCCGTGCCGCCACCGGAGAAGAGTCGGCCGCACCGACCGCTGACGCGGCTGTCGAGGCGCCCGCCGAGAGCACGGAGAGCTAGTCATGTTGATTCCCCGCAGGGTGAAGCACCGCAAGCAGCACCACCCGAGGCAGCGTGGTACCGCCAGTGGCGGCACCTCGGTGAGCTTCGGCGATTACGGCATCCAGGCACTGGAGCACGCCTACATCACCAACCGGCAGATCGAGTCCGCTCGTATCGCCATCAACCGGCACATCAAGCGTGGCGGCAAGGTGTGGATCAACATCTTCCCGGACCGCCCGCTGACCAAGAAGCCCGCCGAGACCCGCATGGGTTCCGGTAAGGGTTCGCCCGAGTGGTGGGTGGCCAACGTCAAGCCCGGCCGCGTGCTGTTCGAGCTCAGCTACCCGGATGAGAAGATCGCCCGCGATGCTCTCACCCGCGCAATCCACAAGTTGCCGATCAAGGCACGCATCGTGACACGAGAGGAGCAGTTCTGATGGCAGTGGGAGTTACGCCTGGCGAACTGCGTGAGCTCACCGAAGAAGAGCTCACCACTCGCCTGCGCGAATCGAAGGAAGAGCTGTTCAACCTGCGCTTCCAGATGGCCACCGGTCAGCTGACCAACAACCGGCGCCTCCGTGTGGTGCGCCACGAGATTGCACGGGTGTACACCGTGCTGCGTGAACGTGAACTGGGTCTGGCCTCCGGACCCGTTGGTGAGGATTCGTAACAATGGCAGACACTAAAGGCCCCAACCACACGCCGACCACTGAGAAGGTGCGCGGTCGTCGCAAGACGGCCATCGGCTACGTGGTGAGCGACAAGATGCAGAAGACGATCGTGGTCGAGCTGGAGTCCCGTAAGAGCCACCCGCTCTATGGCAAGATCATCCGGACCACCACGAAGGTCAAGGCGCACGACGAGAACGGCGATGCCGGTATCGGCGACCGCGTCTCGCTGATGGAGACCCGTCCGACCTCGGCGACCAAGCGCTGGCGTCTGGTCGAGATCCTCGAGAAGGCGAAGTAGAGCACTCCTTCGGGACAGCTTCCCAAACCCCCGGTACCGCTTGCGCGGGCCGGGGGTTTGTGCGTGTCAAGATCAATTGGCCGTTTCGGGCGTGTCGGCTCGGATAATTAGCCAGCTTGCAACTGCGGGGAACATCTATGGCTACCTCGGGGATCTCGCGCCTGCATATGCGTTTGCTGAAACGTGTGTGCCATGACAATTCTTTGCCGGTTCAAGTATTCGGTGTTTGCCCGCGCATCCGGTGACCTACCATCGCGCACATGGCGCGGGGGATTGTGGTGCGAGATCGGCTCATTCGTGAATGCTGCCGAGATCGTCATCCGTCGGCGCACGTGTCACCGTCACCGTCCGGGTGATCTCGATGGCCACTACGACCACCGACGAGCAGCCGCCGCGCACACCGGTCCTCGATCGGTACTACGGCGTCCACCCGCTGTACCGGCTGGGCCTGCGCTGGTTGCTGATCATCGTGCTGACCGCGATCGCCTTCGGCGAATCGTTCGTGAGCCTGGCGATCACCACCCGCGAAGGCGGGGTCGGCGGGTACGTGTGGACGGTGCCATTGGTGGCGACCCTGGTCGCCATCGGCGTGGCGCGGCGCAACCGTACCGAGCTACCCATCCACGACCGGCAGACCGACATCATCGTCGGCGGTATGGGTTTGGGCATGGCGGTGCTGATCATGGCCGCCCTGCTGGAGCGCTACGCGCTGTATTTCCATCTACTACGCCTGGACCTCCTCGCGGCGTGGCTGTTCGTGGCCAGCTGCTGCGTGGTGCTCTTCGGTCTACGCCCGGTGATCCGCTTCGCCTGGGTGTGGGCGATGTTCTTGCTGGCCTTTTCGCTGCCGTATTACTTCGCGGTGATCCTGCTCGGCGGCGGAAAGTTCGCTGCGGGCTCGGCAGCTCTGCTGATCGCCGCCATCGGCACCGGCACGGCAACGGGCCGCACCTTCCGGCGCGGACTTGTCGGATCACTGGGCGCCTGGGCGGTCGGATTCGCCGTCCTGACCGCGATCTCGCAGTTCATCCCGGATGCGCCGATGGTGGTCTACCAACAGGTGCCCGCGGTGACGGCCATCAGTGTCGTCGGTCTGGTCATGTACCTCCAGGCTCGTCGGGGGGCGCCCAAGCGGCTACTGGACCGCAAGGTGGAACCACTTGCTTCCAAACAGGTCTGGGCGGGTGTACCGCTCGTGGTGGTGGCCGCGGTGGCGTTGTCGCTATGCAGCCTGCCCACACAGACCAGTACCGCCACGGTCAGCAGGCCCAGCCCGGACCGGTTGGTACAAGGACGCCCGCTGGACGTGCCGATCGGCTGGACCGTCACCGAGCAGCGTGAGTATCCCCAGGTGCATCGCCTCTACGGCGACGGCGCGGTACTGGTCCGCCAGTACATGCTGGCCGACTCGGGCAATGCGCGCTGGGACAAGCTGTCCCGGCCGCGCACGATCGTGGTCGACAGCATCGTCACCAGGCGGCCGTTCTCCCTCGGCACCTATCCCGCACGCGTCGTGTACGGCCTGACCAGCGCCCGCATCAGCCCGGCACGCCAGATCGACCTCGACATGGGGGTCCAGGGCCGCCTGACGTCGGTGGTCGACGACAGCCTGCTGGTGACCTGGAACTCGGTGCAGTTCGCTTGGGGCGATGATGAACTCGCGCAGCGGGTGACGATCTTTGCGGTCGACAACCATGATCCCGACGCCCCCTTCCCGACGCCGTCGACCAGCGTGGTCTCCAATATCCGAACGCTCATCACGTTGTTGTTCCGTGGCAATGCAGTGCTCGACGAACGGACACCGGTGTTCAAGGACGAGGACCTGCTGCGGACGTTCAGCAGAGCACTGGTGGCGGCCCAGTTCCGATGAAACACGACAGGAAGACGATTTCAGTGGATGTAGCTCTGGCGAACGTATGGCCGCACAGGTCTTCGCGGTGGACCACTCGGATACTGCCGCTGGCGGCCGCCGTGTTGGTCGCCGGCGGGACGGCGCTGCCCGGAGTCGCCGTGGCAGAGCCCGAAGGCGATATGTCGCTGGCCAATTCGCCCACCCTGGGCCTGCGCACCATCGGACTCGACTCCACCATCTCGCTGTACGGGATCGAAGGCGTGCAGACCTTGTCGGTCCCGGTGCAACCCGGCCTGACACCCGCAGAACTCGTCGCCACCGTGGCACCGCCGGTCAATTCGCTGGGTGGCACGCTGGAGGTCAGTCAGGACGAGCGCATCATCTCGCGGGTCCCGTTGCCGCCGGAACAGGCGCCGATCACCATTCCGCTTGCCGGGGCGCGCATCGTGGACAACGCCGTCACGGTGCAGTTGCGCAGCTATCTGAATCTGCCGCAGGGGTACTGCGTCTTCGACGCCACCAACCCGCTTCGGCTGGTGGGGACCGAAGTCCGCTACTCCGGCCAGGAACTCGCGCCGGCCACCGTCGCGGACTTCCTGCCGCCGGTGCTACAACGGCTGACCCTGGCCGTTCCCTCGAATCCGTCCCGGGCCGAATCCGATGCTGCCGTGAGGCTCGCGACGGCCACGGTCGCACGGTATGGCCCGCAACAGACCGAGATCGACGTCATCTCGACCGACGGCGCGTTGCGCCCGCCGGCGCCGCTGGAACGTCAGATCATGATCCGGGAAGGTGAGGCGCCTGGCGTCAGCCTGCAGGGACCCAATGCCGTACCTGCCCTTCTGATCACGGGTTCGGCCGCAGACCTGGGCAACCAGGCGCGGCTGCTGTCCAGTGACCTCTCCCGGCTGGCAGTGCAGTCCACTGCAGTGGCCGGGCCGTTGTCGACCGTCCCGCAACTGCCCAGCGACCGCACCACCATCCGCAAGCTCGGTCAGCCCGGCGTCAACGCCACCGATCTGGTCAATCCGCGGGTGACCGTCCCGCTCGACCAGACTCGGATCGGCAGGTCGGTGAAGGATGTGCGGGTCCATCTGCAGGGGTCCTACACGCCGCTGCCCGAAGGCCTCGCCGGGCAGGTGACCGTCGGAGTGGGCGGCGAGATGCTGGACCGATGGGCGACCGAGCCCAGCGGTCGGATCGACCGCTGGATCGATGTGCCGGAACGGCTGCTGGAGCGCTACACCAACCTGGACATCGCGGTCGACGCGGCGGGTAACACCGGTCAGTGCGGCGAGTTCCAGCCGATCACGTTGACCATCGACGGCGAGTCGGCGGTGGAGACCGCGCTCGCGAGCCCGCCATCCCCGGCAGGATTCCAGTCTCTTCCGCAGGCCCTGATGCCGCGCGTGGAGATCGGTGTCGACGACGGATTGGACAACCTGCGCCGCGCGGTGCGCATCGTCACCGGCCTGCAACGGTTGAGCAGTCTTCCGTTCGACACGGCGGTCGTGTCCCGCGACGATGCCATCGCCTCGAGCAACCCGGCGATCGTGGTCAGCCCGGACGGCTGGAACGACGACAGGATCGCGCTGCCGGTGACGGTCGATGCCGACGGGGTCATCACCGTCGAGAACGTGGACGGCAGCGGCAATTCCAGCACATTGGCGCTGGATCCGGCTGTCGGGTTCGGGTCCTTGCAGACCCTGTACTCCGGTGGCCGGACGGTGCTCGTCGCGACCTCCAGTGCTGCGCCCGCAGAACTCGACCGGCTACTCACCTGGCTGGACTCCGATATCGGCCGGTGGTCGGGGCTCACCGGCAACGCCGCGGTGTCGATGCCGGGACGCGAACCCATCCAGTTGACAACGCCGGCCGCCGCCGAGGAGGTCGCCGCCGCCACAGCGGACCGAAAGCCGTTGTACATCGCCATCGGCGTGGGCGCGCTCGCTCTGGTGGTGCTGGGTGCGGCATTCGTCGTGCTGCGCGGCAGGCGGTCCCGGGGCACGCCATGACCGCGACCGATGACGTGAAACGGCTGGGCCCGCAGACTGCGAGCACACGGCAGATCTTCGACGCCGACACCGTCACGCCCGAGCAGCAGGCATGGGTGCTGGACCGGGCGATCAACGGGCTGCGCGACGATGATCCCCGGCAGTCCGCGTCCAAGCCGTTACTGGGCTGGCAGAAGCCGGTGCTGCTCAGCCTGCTGGCCGTTGTCATCGCGGTGGCGGTCTGGCGGCCGATGCAGACCGCTGTCGGTCTCATCGGATTCTGCACGCTGGCATACCTTCTGACGCTCGGCGACCGGGTGCTCATCTTCCGGCGCGGGCTGGCATCGCGGCCCATCGTCATTCCCGACGATGTCGCCAGATCGATCGCAGACGAAGACCTGCCGTCCTACACGATCCTGGTGCCCGCCTACAACGAGCCCGAAGTGGTGGCCGACCTGATCGGTGCCATGGATTCGTTGGAGTACCCGAAGGACAAGCTGCAGGTGTTGTTGCTGTTGGAGGCCGACGACCAGGTCACCATCGACGCGGCGGAGGCGTGTGGGGATTCCGAGGTCATCACCATCCTGTTGGTGCCGCCGGCCGAGCCCCGCACCAAGCCCAAGGCGTGTAACTACGGCCTGTACTTCGCCACCGGCGATATCGTCACCATTTTCGACGCCGAGGATCTTCCGGAGCCCCTGCAACTGCGCCGGGTGGTGGCCGCGTTCCGGGACCTACCTGATGACGTCGCGTGTGTGCAGGCAAAACTGGTCTACCACAACGGGCACCAGAATCTGCTGACGGCGTGGTTCACCGCGGAGTACGGACTCTGGTTCGGCTTCCTGCTCCCCGGCATGATGGTCAGCACCTCACCGATCCCGTTGGGCGGCACGTCGAATCATCTGCGCCGCGACATGCTGCAGGGCATCGGCGCCTGGGACCCGTTCAATGTCACCGAGGACGCCGATCTCGGATTACGCATCGCCGCAAACGGATACCACACCGCGGTCATCGATTCCTACACGCTGGAAGAGGCCAACAGCGACCCGATCAACTGGATCCGTCAGCGGTCCCGTTGGTACAAGGGCTATCTGCAGACCTGGTTGGTGCACATCCGGCGACCGCTCAAGCTCTATCGCACCCTTGGCCTGCGCAGCTTCATCCGCTTCACCCTGGTGCTCGCGGGAACCCCGATCATCGCGGTGCTCAACCTGTTGTTCTGGTTCATCACCCTGCTCTGGTTCCTCGGCCAGCCCGCCGTCGTCGGGGAGGTCTTTCCGGACCTCATCTACTTCCCGGCGCTGGTCGCCATGATTCTCGGCAACTTCACCGTCGTGTACATGAACATGATCGCGCTGCGCGAGGACGACAGGTCCGATCTTTTGGTGGCCGCGCTGACGGTGCCGTTGTTCTGGCTGATGATGAGTATCGCCGCCGCCAAGGGCTGTTATCAGATGATCCGGCAGCCGTCGTTCTGGGAGAAGACCTATCACGGCCTCGCCGAGAAGCCCGACGAGACCACCGTGCACCAGCCCGCCGGTCAGCAATGACCGCGACACTCGGCGGGTCGGACCGCCGGCTGAAGTTCACCATCTTCTTCATCTGCCTGGCGGTGTACGTCGGTGTCGGATACTGGCTGCAGATCCAGAACGGGTTCGTCATGGGCGACACCCTGTCCCGGGTGGCCTCCACGCGGGCGGTGTTGTTCAGCCGGGACCCGCATCTGGCCGCTCTGGGTTTCATCTTCACGCCGGTCGCGGCCATGGTGCAGATTCCCGCGGTGTGGCTCAGCCCGGTGTTTCCGGACATCGCCGGGCGTGCCTTCTCCGGATCGATGATGTCGGGACTGTTCATGGCCGGCGCGGCGGTCCAGATCTTCAGCATGGGCGCCGATCGCGGTCTGCCGCGCGCATATTCGTTGACGATCACCGCATTGTTCGCGCTCAATCCGATGATCGTCTTCTACGGCTCCAACGGCATGAGCGAGGCGCCGTTCATCTTCTTCATGACCTGGGCGGTACGCAGGCTGATCATGTGGATGGTCGACGACGACGTGCACCACCTGGTCACCGCCGGTGGGGTGGCGATGGGCCTGGCCTACCTGACCCGTTATGACGCGCTGGCCACCGTCGGGGCCGCCGGACTGATCGTGGGCATCACCACCTATCTGCGGGCGAAATCGCCCCCGCGACTTCATCGCGCCGCGATGGACATGTTGATCGTGAGCGGACCGGGGGTGATCGCCTTTGTGGGCTGGGCGGCCGCGGGCTGGCTCATCACCGGTGAGGCATTCGCGCAGTTCACCTCCCAATACGGAAACGCCGCGATCCTGGACCAATCCGGACTCACCGCACCGAACTTCACCGAGGGAGTGGTCTTCGCGGCCCTCTGCGTCATGTTGCTCGCACCGACCCTGATCCCGCTGGCGCTGTGGGTCCTCATGCAGCGGTGGGGCAGGCCGAACTGGCAGACGATCGTGGTCCCACTGGGGATGTTCGGCGCCGTGCTGGGTTTCCAGGCGTTCAGTTACGCACAGGGGTCCACGTTTCCATTCCTGCGGTTTTTCATCATCGCGATCCCGATGGCGGCGACGTTGGCGTTGCTCGGCGTGCCGGACGGAGTCATGGCCCGGTCCAAGCGTCCCGGTAAGCACGCCCCGGTGGTTCCCGACCACGTCCCACAGAAGCGTTCGGCGGGAACGTATGTCGCGGTGGCGGCGACGCTTGCGGTCGGGATCCCGGTGACGGTGGTGGGCATGTCTGCGCCCGACTACGCCCCGCAGGAGTACGCGCTGGCGGCGGTCCTGGCTGCCGACCCGGACGACGTGAGCGAACGGGCGGCCACCGAACAGCGCATCGCGCGGACATTCGGCACCGAGCGCAGGATCGCCGAGTACCTCGAAACGCTGAATCTCCCCGACAGTTCCGTGATCACCGACACCGTGTACGGCTTCGGGATCATCGCCGCATCGCCGCGGCCAAGGACCTTCGTGATTCCGTCCGATCCCGATTTCACCGAGTTGCTCAACGATCCGAGCGACAACGGCGTCCGGTATCTGCTGTCGGTGCCCCCGGTAGGTCGCGGCACCTCCGATGCCCTCAACCTGCGGTACCCGACCCTTTACGAGACCGGCGCCGAGGTGGCCACCCTGGAACTCGAGATCCCCAACGACGGTGACGGTCAACCGGATTGGCGCCTGTATCGGGTCAACCAGCCCGCCGAGTCCGGGTAGCCCGAAGCGGCGCGCATTGTTGCGGGCGTCAATATCCCCGGTCCACGCCATCTGGCGGGTGTAGTGTCCGGGCGTCCGTCAAACCGGGAGGTCCGATGACCGCAGAGTTCCAGGGCAAGATCGCGCTCGACATCCGTGATTCGGAGCCGGACTGGGGACCGTATGCCGCTCCGGTGGCGCCGTCCGATGCGCCCAATGTGCTCTATCTCGTCTGGGATGACATCGGTATCGCCACCTGGGACTGCTTCGGCGGGCTCGTCGAGATGCCGGCGATGAGCCGCATCGCGGAAAAGGGGGTTCGGCTCTCGCAGTTCCACACCACCGCGCTGTGCTCGCCCACCAGGGCCGCTCTGCTCACCGGCCGCAATCCCACCACCGTCGGGATGGCGACCATCGAAGAGTTCACCGACGGATTCCCGAACAGCAACGGACGGATTCCCTACGACACCGCACTGCTGCCCGAGGTGCTCGCCGAACGCGGATACAACACCTACTGCATCGGGAAGTGGCACCTGACGCCGCTGGAGGAATCCAGCCTGGCGGCCACCAAACGGCACTGGCCGCTGGGCCGCGGCTTCGAACGGTTCTATGGGTTCCTGGGCGGGGAGACCGACCAGTGGTACCCCGACCTGGTGTACGACAACCATCCGGTCGCGCCGCCGGCCACCCCGGAGGACGGCTACCACCTGTCGAAGGATCTGGCGGACAAGACAATCGAGTTCATCAAGGACTCGAAGGTGATCGCACCGGACAAGCCGTGGTTCTCCTACCTGTGCCCGGGCGCCGGGCACGCGCCCCACCACGTGTTCGAGGAGTGGGCCGACAAGTACGCCGGCACCTTCGACATGGGCTACGAGCGCTACCGCGAGATCGTGCTGGAGAACCAGAAGCGCCTGGGCATCGTGCCGGCCGACACCGAGCTGTCTCAGATCAACCCGTACCTGGATGTGACGGGCCCGGGCGGAGAACCGTGGCCGACCCAGGACACGGTGCGCCCGTGGGACACCCTCGACGACGAAGAGAAGAAGCTGTTCACCCGGATGGCAGAGGTGTTCGCCGGGTTCCTGTCCTACACCGACGCGCAGATCGGCCGCATCCTCGACTATCTCGACGAGTCGGGGCAGTTGGACAACACCGTCATCGTGGTGATCTCCGACAACGGCGCCAGTGGCGAAGGCGGGCCGAACGGCTCGGTCAACGAGAGCAAGTTCTTCAACGGCTACATCGACACCGTGGAAGACAGCATGCGGTACTTCGACGTGCTCGGCTCGCCACAGACCTTCAACCACTACCCGATCGGGTGGGCCATGGCGTTCAACACGCCCTACAAGCTGTTCAAGCGCTACGCCTCCCACGAGGGCGGCATCGCCGACAGCGCAATCATCTCCTGGCCCAACGGGATCGACGCTCACGGCGAAGTCCGGGACAACTACGTCAACGTCAGCGACATCACCCCGACGGTGTATGACCTGCTCGGCATCACACCGCCCGACGAGGTCCGCGGCATCGTCCAGAAACCGCTGGACGGAACAAGTTTCGCGGCAACCCTGAAGGATGCGGCGGCGAAGTCCGGCAAGGAGACGCAGTACTACGCCATGCTCGGCACCCGGGGCATCTGGCACGACGGCTGGTTCGCCAACACCGTGCACGCGGCCAGCCCGGCCGGGTGGGGCCACTTCGACACCGACCGTTGGGAACTGTTCCACATCGAATCCGACCGCAGCCAGCGCCACGACCTGGCCGCCGAGCACCCGGACAAGCTGGAGGAACTCAAGGCGCTGTGGTTCGCCGAGGCGGCCAAGTACAACGGGTTGCCGCTGGCCGATCTGAACATCTTCGAGACGCTCGGCCGCTGGCGGCCGTACCTGAGCGGGGAGCGCACCAGCTATACCTACTACCCCGACAACGCCGAAGTCGGCAGTGGCGCAACCCCCGAGATCCGGGGCCGGTCGTTCTCGGTGTTCGTCGAGGTGGACGTGGACGCGGCCGGTGCCGAAGGAGTGCTGTACAAACACGGCGCCGGGCACGGTGGGCATGTGCTGTTCGTCCAGGACGGGCGGTTGCATCACGTCTACAACTTCATGGGTGAGGACGAGCAGCGGGTGTCCGCGCAGGACGTGGTGCCGTCGGGTCGCCACATTCTCGGGGTCCGCTACGAGCGCACCGGCACGGTCGAGAACAGCCACACCCCGCTCGGTGAGGTGTCGCTCTACGTCGACGGCACGGTGGTCGGGACCCGCAGCAATGTGCGCGCCCACCCGGGCAGCTTCGGGCTGGCCGGGGCGGGCATCAAGGTGGGCAGCAATCCGGGCCAGGCGGTGTGCAGTTCCTACCGGGCGCCGTTCCCGTTCACGGGTGGAACAATCGCCAAAGGGGTGGTCGACATCTCGGGCGCGCCCTACCGTGATGGAGAGCGTGAACTGGCGCGGGCATTCGCGAAGGACTGATGACTGGTATCCGAGGGGCTGCAGCCGCAGCGGCGGCGACGCTGTGCCTGGCCGCGCCGATGCTGGCCGCGTGCACCACATCGAGTGAGGGCACACCGGTGGCCGACGATGTCGCCCTCACGACGACCGGCCCCACCGAGACGGCGACGGCCACTCCGACCACCGGCCCCACCACGGATCTCGACCATCCTGATTTCGGTGTCGTCCCGACCAGCACCTCTGCGATCCCGGCAGGCACGGTCACCTGCGAACCCGAGCAGCGTCCCCCGGTCGGCATGGTGGCCAAGGTCGCCGACTCGGTGGCGCCGGTGATCACCGTCGCGGTTCCCGAGGGCTGGTCGATGCAGGGCGGGACGGGCGACGTGGGTGCGCAATTGTCGGGCCCGGACGGGATGTCGGCAACCGTGACGATCATGCCGACGACCCTCGATCCCCAGGCGGCGTTCGCCGAGTACGCGGAGGGTCTGACCGCCGACGCCGCGGTGAGCTCGCTGAGCGTGCTGCCCGCCGAACTGTGCGACTACAGCGGGCAGAAGCTGCTCGGCGCCGTGTCGGACACCCCCGAGAACGCGATCGAGTTCGTCGACCGCGTCGTGCACGTGTGGACCAACAGTCGTGACTACCTGGTCTCGGTGCATACCGAGGCGCCCACCGGAACCGACGGATTCGACCCGGCCTCAACGCAATTGACGGAAGACTTCGAGGTGCGGATTCCTTGAGCCTGTCCGATCTGGTCCAACTGCCCGCGGGCTCATTCCGGATGGGGTCGACCCGTTTCTATCCCGAGGAAGCACCGATCCGCACCGCGCACGTCGCCGCGTTCGGCATCGAACGCCACCCCGTCACCAACGCCCAGTACGCCGCGTTCGTCGCGGACACCGGGTACCTGACCGTCGCCGAACGTCCGTTGGATCCGCAGCTCTACCCCGGAGTCCCGCAGGCCGACCTGCAGCCCGGCGCGATGGTCTTCCGGCAGACCCCGGGCCCGGTGGACCTGCGGGACTGGCGGCAGTGGTGGGACTGGGCCCCCGGCGCCAGCTGGCGTCACCCGTGGGGGCCGGGCAGCGAAGGCGCTCCCGATCACCCGGTGGTGCAGGTGGCCTACGCCGACGCGCTTGCCTACGCGCAGTGGGCGGGCCGCCGGCTGCCCACGGAGGCCGAGTGGGAGTACGCGGCACGTGCGGGCGCGGAGTCGACCTATCCGTGGGGTGAGGAGGTCGCACCGGCGGGGGAGTTGATGGCCAACACCTGGCAGGGCGGCTTCCCGTACCGCAACGACGGCGCACTGGGCTGGGCCGGAACCTCACCGGTCGGCACGTTCCCGGCCAACGGATACGGGCTGGTCGACATGATCGGCAACGTATGGGAGTGGACCGCCACCGAATTCAKCGGGCGCATCCAGAACCCGTGCTGCCTGCCGGCCGACGATCCCGGCGTCAGCCAGGCGCTCAAGGGCGGATCGCATCTGTGTGCCCCGGAGTACTGCCACCGCTACCGGCCCGCGGCGCGCTCGCCGCAGTCCCGGGACACCGCGACCACCCATATCGGGTTCCGCTGCGCGGCCTAGTCTCCTAGCTCGCGCCCACCAGGTGCGCCCGCCGCGGTGACAACCGCAGGTGACCGAGCATCGCGACCGCGGCAGTCAGTGCCGCCGACAGCGCGAACGGGACGGCGATGTGCCACCGCAACAACAGCGCGCCGACGACCGCGCCGGCGAAGATCATGGCGATGGCGCCGAATCGCCGGTTGAGCAGCACGCCACCGCCCCTGCGTGTCCAGGTCTCACCCGCCAGTGACGCCAGCGTGGAGGTCACCACGACGGTCGTCATATCGGCGACCGCCACGGCCCGGGCGACCATGGCCTGCGAACCCATCACCGCGGCCGTCGCGGCCGCCATCACGATCTGGATGGCCGGGCCGGAGTGGTTACCGACGACGGCGGCGACCACGGTGAGCGCGGTCAGTGTCAGTGCGCCGAGCGTCAGCAGTACGGTGACCCGGTGCTGCCACCCTTTGGCACCCGCGCGCAACACCAGGCCGGCGACGAAGGCCGCGGCGGTGAACGCCGCCAGCGCGGTCGCCGGGCCCAGCACCGGCAGATCGTCCGCGCCGGCCACGCCCATGCCGAGGATCACGATGTTGCCGGTCATGTTCCCGGTGAACACCCGGTCCAGGGCCAGGAAGCCGACGGCGTCGACGACTCCGGTGACGAAGGTCAGTGTGACGGTCGCGGCCAGGGCGAGCTTCTGTTCGGTGTCGGTCAGTGCCATCAGAAAACGAGGATGGCGAAGACGGTGGACAGCACCAGACCGGCCATCACCGGCAGGAAGCACTTGCGCGCCAGGGTGAGGACCGGGACGCGTGCGAAGCCGGCCACCGCGACCAGGGATGACCAGGCGACCAGCGTGCCGCCGCCGGACCAGATGTTGCCCATCTGCCCGATCGCGGCCAGCGTCGCCGGATCCATCCCGGCGGCGCTGCCGAGCGCACCTGCCAGCGAGCCGGTCAGGGGGAGACCGCTGAACCCGGAACCCTCCAGGCCGGCGATGACACCGACGAAGAGCACCGTGAACGCGACGATGAAGGCATTCGGTGCGACATGTGACAGCGCCGCGTTGATCAGATCGAACAGCAACGCGGGCCCGGTGGCGTCCTCGGGCATTCCCAGGATGCGGGCGGAGAAGTCGCCGTTGCCGATGAAGAAGAACCCGGCGATCGGCAGCACGATGCCCATGGCCTTGAAGGCGAACACCAGGCCGTCGACGATATGGGTCGACGAGCTCTCCAGGAATGTCCGCTTGTCGTTGGTCAGGCAGGCGGCGAACAGCAGCATCGCGGCGATACCACCGACGATGCCCGCGGCGTCACCACCTTTCAGCGGCGGTACCAGGCTGGTGAACTTGCCCAGCAGGAGATAGACGATGAATGCCAGGTAGGCCATCGGCACGGTCACCGCGAAGGCTTTGGCCGCCAACGTTTTCGGCGGATCGACCGGATCCGGCACGGCATCGTCGAGCACGATGGTGGCGGTCGGGGCATTCGCATCGCCACCACCGACACCGCCGCCGGCGGGGATTGGGGCGTCCCCGCGCAGGCTCACACCGGCGCCACCCGACACGTCCGTGCCAGGTTCTTCGGTGGTCGGGACGCCGAACTTGTCAGCCTTGTTCTCCCAGGCCACCAGCAGATCCGGGGACGGTTTCTGCCAGGTCCGGCGCTGGGTGAAGTAGGTGATGGCCAGCGCGACCAGACCCACGATGAGCGAGAGCACCATCGCCTTGTCGGCGACGCTGTCGGTGTCGACACCGGCCGCCGTCGCCGAGATTCCCGGGGCGACCTTGATGATGTAGTCCGACGACAGGGCCATGCCCTGGCCGGCGATGGCGATCACCATGCCGACCGACAGCGGACTCAGGCCGGCGCGGATCGCCACCGGAATCAGCACGGCGCCCACCAGAGGTACCGCGGGAGTGGGCCAGAAGAACAGCGAGATGACATACGTGACGATGGCCAGTACCACGAAACTGCTTGTGCCCGCCCGCATCACTCTGCGGAACGGCGTCACCATCAGTCGGTCGGCACCCATCTCACGCAGGGCGCCGAGCATCGCTGTCACGAAAGCGATGATGAGGAAGATGTTGAACAACTCGTGAGCGGCCACCAGGCTGGCATTGAAGATCGACGCCAGACCGGTCACGATGCTGCCCGAAAACACCCACGCGGTAAGCAATGTCGCGATGACCGCAGGCACCACGATGTTCTTGCGGAGCGCCATCGTGATGAGAATGACGACGATTCCGGCCAGGTAGATCCAGTGGGCCGCGCTGAGTTGTATATCCATCGACGGTCTTTTCACTCACAACTGCTCGTGGGCTGTGCAGTCTGATGTGGGAATGCTCGGCCCGTTGCCCGACCGGGTCAACGCACACTGTGCACAACGGTGTGCGTATGGCCCTGTGCAACGTGTTCCGACATTGTCATCCTGATGTCGCGGTGTTTCGCAAACGTTAAAATCCGCGCTGGGGTGCGGTTTGTCACGAGGCACGCACCCGGCACGGCTGTGCACAATGCCCGATTCCGGGCGGCATCGCTGTGCGCCTTGGCCCGCACAGGCGGCACCTTCGCCGCGCCGGGAATGAGACAGTGGCGGTGCGGGTGCCACTGCATCTCGCGCAGCCACACCACACAGATCGGCCACGGAAGTCCCCGCCATGACTGACACAGACAGCCGCGTCCCCGCGGGCCCGGCGGTCCCCGACGGAGCCGGCACGCCGTTGGCGCTCGCCGCGCTGCTCTCCGGAACCTTGGTCGGCACGGTCAGCAACAACGTGGTGAACGTGCCGATGCCCGCCATCCTCGCCGAGTTCGGTGCACCCCTGGGAAGCGGCGTGTTCGTGGTGGTCGGCTTCCTGATGACCTTTACCGCGACGATGCCGCTGGTCGGCTGGATCGGGGACCGGTTCGGCAGGCGCCGGATGTACTGCGCCTCGATGATCGCCACCGCGGTGTGCGCCATCGGCGCCGCGACCGCGCCGTCGCTGGAGCTGCTGATCCTGTGGCGCTGCCTGGGCGGTGCGGCCGCCTCCGCGCTGGGCCCCGCCGTGCTGGGCCTGTTGACCTGGCTGTTCGCCGGCGAGCGGCGGGGCAGGGCGGTGGGGCTGTGGGCCTCGGTGAACGGCATCGGTCAGGCCATCGGACCCACCATGGGCGGATTCATCGCCGACGGCTGGGGGTGGCGATGGGTGTTCGTGCCGCTGGTCCCGGTCGCGCTGGCCGGCCTGATCGGCACCCTGCTCCACATTCCCCGTCATCCGGGCACCACGATGCGCTTCGACACCATCGGCGCCACCGCGCTCACCGTCGGGTCGGGGCTGCTCATCCTCGGTGTGGCGCTCGTCCCGCAGCAAGGACTGTCGGCGGTTGTCGTCATCGCCGTGACGGTGGCCGTGGCGATCCTGGTGTTCTTCGTCCGGCACTGCCTGCGGGTGCCGGAGCCGTTCGTCGACGTGCGACTGGTGGCGGAGGCCCGGTTCGTCCGCAGCACCCTGGGCGCGTTCGCGTTCATGTTCAGCCTCGGGGCCACGCTGCTCGCGGTGCCCCTCTATCTCGTCGGCAGCGGCCGGACCGGGTCGCTGGCGGGCGTGGTGCTGCTGGCGATTCCGGCCTCGATGGTGATCCTCGGACCGCTGGTCGGGCGCTACCTGGACCGGATCGGGGCCCGGCGGGTGCTACGCACCGGGTTGGCGCTGCTGATCATCGGCCAGGCGCTGCTCGCCGCGGCCGTCGGGGCGCATCTGGTGGAGAAACGTTGGGGGCTGGCCGGCTTCGTGGCGATTCTGGTCCTGGTCGGCATCGGCACGGCATTGGTGCAGACACCGGCGGCCACCGGTGCCACCCGCTCGCCGGCCGGGGCGCAGGGCACCGGACTCGGATTGTTCAACCTGGTGCGCTTCGGCGGCTCGGCGATGGGCGCCGCGTGGGTCGCGATCGCCCTGGGGTTCGGCACCACCACCGGCTTCACGCTCGCGTTCGCGATGGTGTCCGGCGTCGCGGTGCTCGGTCTGCTGGGCTCGTTCATCGGGCCCGACCCGGCGCCCGAACCGTAGCGCCGTCCACCTCAACGGAAGCTGGCCTCCCGGTCGACAGCGGCGTGCACCTCGCTGAGCAGGTCCAGCCGGATCGCCAGCCACACGGTGAACTGGTTGTCGGGCAACCGGATATCGAGACCGATCGCGCGCGACACCCGGTCCAGTTTGGTCAGCATGGTGTTGCGGTGCACGTTGAGCACCCGGGCGGTGGCGTTGACGTTCCCGCCGTGGGACAGGTAGCCGGTCAGGAAATCGCGCAGGTCGGGAGTGGCGCGCAGGGGTCCCAGCAGGTCGTTGACCAGAGCCTTGCTCTGCTCGGTCTCGGCGATCTCGGCCAGCACCGTGAAACTGCGCAGATCCTGGTAGGACACCGCGCCGGTGAGGCCCAGCCTGCGTGCGATGCCCAGCGCGATGCGGGCCTCGCGGTAGCTGGCCGAGACGGCCTGGGCGCCACTGGCGGGCCTGCTGTAGGACACGGCGACCGCGGCGCCGCGGCGGTTCTCGAGTTCGCCCGCCATCGCCTCGGCGTAATGGACCATCTCGCGGTGCCGCGCGGTGTCGTCACCGCCGCAGAGTGAGCGCACCACCACCAGGACGTCACCCAGCACGGTGACGTAGGAGCGGACCGCGGGATCGGGCGCCACATTGGCGGCGTACCGGGCCAGCCGGACCATGCTCGCCGCGGGGTTGTCCACACCGTGCGGAATCGCGCCCGGCGCGACGAAAACACCGAACTGCGAATCGATGTCGATATCGTGGTACTCGGCTCGTGCGCGCATATCGTGCTCGCTGGAGAAGTGGCCGTGGACCAGAGCCTGGACGAAGTCGCCGCGGGCGCGTTCCTCGGCCTCGTCGACGCTGTGCTGGCGCAGCATCTCCGAACCGATGATCGCGGTCGCCTGTTCGGTGACGACGATGTGTCGCGCCAGATCGTGGGCACCCGGTTCGGAATTCGGGACCAGGACGAGGACCCAGCCTTCGAAGGCCTTGCCGAGCCGGATGGCCGTGGAGATGGCGGTCCACGCATTGCCGTGCGGGTCAGCGAGATGCTCGACGCGGGTGTCGTGATGGCCCGGGAGGCGCGCGCCGGCCGGCAGGTCGACGGTCAACCTCGGCACGATGACCTCGGTGAGGACTCCCGCGGCTTCGGCGGCCAAGCCGTTGTGGGCCACGATCTGGCCGCGGGCATCCAGTGCCACTGCGGGGTTGCGGGCCAGGTTGGACACCTCGCGGATCAAGATCTGTAACCCGGCTCCGCGGTGGAAGAGCCCCGCCAGGGAGGCGTGCACGTGCGTGGCGTACCGCATCACGTGCACTTCCTGACTCAGCGCCCGCTCCGCCAGCAGCCGGTTCAGTGCGGTGAACCCGACCGGAAACGCCATCTCGATCACCACGAGCCCGGCAGGCAGGGCCGTCGGGAAATCGGCGGGGACCGCGCCGTCGACCACCAGGGTGGTGGCGCCGCGGGCGGCGAGCGCGGCCAGTGCGCCGGCGGTGCCCAGCAGGGCTTCCGGACGTGCGTAGACCGCGACGCCGTCGAGCGGCTCGTGGCGGGACAGCACCTCGGAAAGGGGCAGGACCCAATGCAACTCGCGGCCCAGGTGATCCTGGCCGGCGATCACCCGCGCGCCGGACATGAGCGACTCGTCGAGCAGTCCGGCGACCGTCATCCGGTCGCCGTGCGGGTGCTCTGCTGTCATGTGCTCACCTGCTCTGTGCGGCGTGTTCGTCGATGCGGTGGCGGATCGAACCACCACGATCACACTGTCGACTACCCACAGCCTATGTGCAGTTTGACCATGATGCGGCCGATAAAGCGGACATTGTGACCAAGGCGGGTGGCGGCTTGCCCCGGTAGACATTCACCAGGCGAACAGCCCGGGGCGGGATCRCCGCCCCGCAGGAATTCAGCAATTCTCAGGAGGTCAGCAGATATGCACCAGATCTACCGGATCACCCTCGACGACGCCCTTCCCCTGCTCGCCGCCGGCCGGGCCAAGGCCGAAGAGATCGGTGTCAAGCAGACCCTGTGCATCTGCGATGACGGCGGTAATGTCCTTGCCCTGCACCGGCTTCCGGGTGCCCGGCTGACCGGCGTCGATATCTCCATCGCCAAGGCGTTCACCGCTGCAGGCCACGAGCGGGCCACCCACCTGTTCAACGAGGCCCCGGACGGCCCGGCACTGCCGGGCAACGAGGCCTTCGGTATCAGCCACATGCTGCCGGGCAAGTTCGCGGTCTTCGTCGGTGGGTTCCCGCTCGTCTTCAACGGCCAGATCATCGGCGGCGTCGGGATCAGCGGCGGTAACGGCACGCAGGACAAGGCCGTCGGCGCGGCGATCCTGGCCGAGTTCGACGCGCTGACCGCTGCGGTCGCGAGTCACTGAGGCCGGTGTGCACCATGCCTCGTCGCCGCGTCCATCAGGGGTGATGTTGTCCATGTCGCAACCTTGGTCTGCTGGCTAACGTCGCTGGTGCAGAGTCGACTTCGCAACGGCGCGTCGCCTCGCAGCCCCCATCAATCGCGAAACTGTCTCTGTTGCTGATGGTTTCGCGAAATCAACCGATCGAAGGGATCTGATCCATGACTGAACTACTGGGCCGTGACGAGTTCCGCGCCGAGCTCGAGAACGCGATCAAGGGTCGTGAGGCCAAGAACGCATCGTTCTCCAAGGCGTGGGCCGAGGGCCAACTGGAGCGCCACCACTTCGCCCGCTGGGCCGAGAATCACTTCCACTACGTCGGGCCGTTTGCCGACTACCTGGCCAACATCTACGCCAACACCCCGGACCAGTTCACCGGCGCGAAGGATTTCACGCTGCAGAACATGTACGAGGAAGAGCTCGCGGACATCCGGCACACCGACCTGCTGATCAAGTTCGGTGAGGCATGYGGCACCACCAAGGAACGCATCGAGGACCCGAACAACATGAACGCCATCACCCGCGGCCTGCAGTCGTGGTGCTACGCGGTGTCGCAGCGCGAGCACTTCGTGGTGGCCACCGCCGCGCTGGTGGTGGGCCTGGAATCCCAGGTGCCCAGCATCTACATGAAGCAGATCGTCCCCCTGCGTGAGGTCTACAAATTCACCGAGGACGAGATCGAGT